>JAZORL010000143.1:0-23747 GCA_045656625.1 Candidatus Scatosoma sp.
CCTTCTTGGAAGAAAATCCTTCGGTTGCAAAGGAACTCGTCCTTCGTTGTATCACGGCGCAAAAAGCGCGTGACGCGGCGAGAAACGCAAGAGAACTCACCCGTCGTAAGGGTGTGCTTGGTTCGACGACGTTGCCTGGTAAATTGGCGGACTGCTCGGATAGAAGAAGCGAGCTTTGCGAAATTTACATCGTAGAGGGCGACTCGGCAGGCGGTACGGCAAAGCAAGGCCGTGATAGACGTTTCCAAGCGATTCTTCCTCTTCGAGGCAAGATTTTGAACGTAGAAAAGGTGCGCTTAAACCGCGTGCTTGAAAATGAAGAAATCAAAGCCATGATCACGGCGTTTGGCTGCGGTATTTTGGACGATTTCGATGAAAGTAAGCTCAGATACGATAGAATCATTTCCATGACCGATGCCGACGTAGACGGTGCACACATTCGTATTTTGCTTTATACGTTCTTGTTCCGTTATATGCGTCCTCTTATTGAACACGGACACGTGTACGCAGCGAAACCGCCCCTTTACAAGGCGAGCTTCAAAGGTCACGACGACTACTTGTATTCGGAAGAAGAAAAGATTGAATATGCGCTCAAAAACGCAGGCAATAAGATTGAATATCAACGCTATAAAGGTCTTGGTGAAATGAGCAAAGAACAGCTTTGGGATACGACGATGAACCCTGCAACGCGTACCCTTATCCGCGTGACCATGCAAGATGCAGCGGAAGCGGATCAAATGTTCTCCATGCTCATGGGTGAAAATCCCGAGCTTCGTAGAAAGTTTATTGAAGAGAATGCGTCCTTGGTAAAGGACTTGGATATCTAAAACGTATATATAGTATTCAAGCCTTGTAGAAACAAATTTAGGAGAAAATCATGGCGAAAAAAGAAGTTAGCCCTGAATTAACAGAGGAATTTAAAAGTACACTCGCGATGACGAAAATGCTGGACGTTGAAGTAGACGACGAGCTGAAACGTTCTTTCATCGCTTACGCAATGGCGGTAAATAAATCCCGTGCGATTCCGGACGTTCGCGACGGTTTGAAGCCCGTGCATAGACGTATCTTGTTCTCAATGCACGAAATGGGGCTTTACAACGATAAAGCGACGAGAAAGTGCGCTCGTATCGTCGGGGACTGTATGGGTAAATATCACCCTCACGGCGATAGCTCGGTTTACGATGCGCTCGTACGCTTGGCGCAGGAATTTACCATCAATTTCCCGCTTGTATTCGGTCACGGGAACTTCGGTTCGATCGACGGCGACTCCGCCGCAGCAATGCGTTATACCGAAGCAAAGCTCACCAAGCTTGCCTCGGAAATGCTCCGCGACCTTGACAAAGAAACGGTCGATTTCATTCCCAACTTCGACGCAACGGAAGAAGAACCTACCGTTCTTCCTGCAAGATATCCCAACCTGCTTGTAAACGGTGCGGACGGTATTGCAGTCGGTATGGCGACGAACATTCCGCCCCATAACCTTGCCGAGGTTATCGACGGTACGATTGCAATGATCGATAACCCCGAAATTACCGTGGACGAGCTTATGGAAATCATTCCCGCTCCCGACTTCCCTACGGGCGGCATCATTATGGGCAGAAGCGGTATTAAAAAGGCGTATAGAACGGGCCAAGGCAACATCGTAATCCGCTCCAAGTGCGAAATCGAGGAGTACGGCTCGGGCAACAACGTCCGTTCTCGCATCGTCGTGACGGAAATTCCTTACCAAGTCAACAAAGCGCAGCTTGTCAAGACGATTGCGGACATGGTAAACGATAAGAGAATCGAAGGGATTTCGGATATCCGCGACGAATCGGGCAGAGATGGTATGCGTATCGTAATCGAAGTCAAGAGAGATGCGAACGCACAGGTCGTTTTGAACACCCTTTATAAAAAGACGAAGCTGCAAACGTCGGACGGTATCATCTTGCTTGCGCTCGTAGAAAACGGTACCGAACCCAAGACGCTCAATCTTCGTGAAATTCTTTATCATTATTTGAACCATCAAAAAGAAGTTATCACGAGAAGAACTCGTTTCGACTTAAATAAAACGGAAGAACGCGCGCATATTATCGCTGGTTTGGTGCTTGCGCTTGCGAACGTGGACGAAGTGATTCGTATCATCAAGGCATCGGCGGATAAGAACGTAGCGATCAAGGGCTTGACGGAAGCGTTTGAGTTGGACGAAAAACAAGCGAATGCAATTTTGGAAATGCGTTTACAAAGACTCACGTCCTTGGAAGTAGAAAAGCTCAACGACGAGCTTTCCGCACTCCGTGCGACGATTGAGGATTTGAAGGATATTCTCGCCAACGAAAGCCGCGTACTCGAAATTATCCGTGGCGACTTGACGGAAATCAAATCGAAATATCCTTCGCCGAGAAAATCGGAAATTTCTGTGGACTACGGCAACATCGACGATGAAGACCTTATCGATAGAGAGGACGTCGTAATCACGATTACGCACAGCGGCTACATTAAGCGCTTGCCCGTAGAGGAATACAAGGCGCAAGGTCGCGGCGGTAAGGGTATTACGGCGCATAGACCGAAAGACGAGGACTACGTAGAAAAGATGTTCGTTTGCTGTACGCACGATCCCATCTTGCTCTTCTCGTCGAAGGGGAAGGTGTACTCGATCAAGGGCTACGAAATTCCCGAGGCGAACCGCACGGCACGTGGCAGAGCAATCGTCAACGTGGTGCAGCTTGACCAAGGCGAAAAGATCGAAGCGGTGCTTCCCGTACTCGAAGACGGCACGGGCTACCTTGTTATGGCGACCGAAAAGGGCTTGATTAAAAAGACGCATACCGACGAATTTAAGCGTATTGCAAAGAATGGTAAGATTGCGATTAAGCTCCAAGAAGACGATCGATTGATTGCCGTTCGTTTCACGACGGGTGAAGATGAAATCTTGGTAGCATCGCGCGGCGGTAAGTGTATTCGTTTCAGCGAAAAGGACGTACGTCCTACCGGTCGTGGTACGCAAGGCGTTAAGGCGATCACGCTTGGCAAGGAAGACATCGTTGTCGATATGCTTATTATCGACCCGAACTTCGATTTGTTCACGCTTACCTCGCTTGGCTATGGTAAACGCTCGAAGATTGACGATTACAGACTCCAAAGCCGCGGCGGTAAGGGTATTAAGGCAGGCGTGTTCAATGAAAAGACAGGTCACCTTGTAAACTTGAAGGCTGTAAACGACGAAAACGATATTATGATTATCACGGTAAGCGGTATCATTATTCGTATGCATGCGGATACGATTAGCTGCATCGGCAGAAGTACGCGCGGCGTACGCGTAATGAACGTGAAGGAAAGTGAAGTGGCGACGGTAGACGTTACCGAACGCGACGATGAAGCGGAAGTGGAAGCGCCTGAGGAAACGGCGGCGGATTTGAGCCCCGAAGAGCTTGCGGAAGGCGCGGATGAAACGGAAGAAATCGAAGAAGAAGTAGTCCTTGACGACGAAACGGACGAAACGCCCGCAGAAGAAGAATAATCGTTAAAAAGCACAAATGGAAAGGGCAGGTATGCGTTGAATCGCATCCCTGCCCTTATTTTTTTCTAAAATATCGTAAAGAATGAAAGAAAAATATAAGAGTTTCCTATTGAAAATTGAGAAATAGTATGTTATAATACGTAATAAGAAAAACATTAGGAGTAAGGCATGAAAAAAATCCTAAAAAAGAGTTTAATAGCCCTTCTTTGCATAAGCGCATTTTCCTTGACGGCGTGTGGGGGTGGAAAGAAAGATGCAGGCGTAGATCCTTCCGAGCTTGTCGATTTTACAGTGGAAGTTCCCGAAGGTAGAGATATCCGCGTTTTGCAAATTACCGATCCGCAGCTGATAGACAATACGCAAATTAGAGAAGGCGATAGCGTTTCGGACATTTACAGACCAGAAAAAACGGAAGAATATTGTTATCGTTATATCCGTCAAGCGGTCGATCGCTACGATCCCGATTTGATTATTTTGACGGGGGATATTGTTTACGGAAAATTTGACGATAATGGCAGTATGCTCCAAGAATACGTGGCGTTTATGGAAACGCTCGATACCCCTTGGGCACCCGTTTTCGGTAACCACGATAACGAAAGTAAAATGGGTGTGGATTGGCAATGCCAACAGTTTGTGGAAGCGGAAAATTGTCTTTTCAAGCAACGGGAATTGACGGGGAATGGAAATTATTCCGTCGGACTTGTGCAGGGGGACGAATTAAAGCGAGTGTTCTTTATGCTCGATTCCAACGGCTGCGGGGAAATGAGTGCGGAATCGGAGGCGAACGGACACAGTCAACGAGCTTTCGGCTTTGGCATGGATCAAATTTCTTGGTACGTAGACAGCGTGAAGGAAATTAAAAAAGAATCCCCGAGCACGAAGCTTTCGTTTGCTTTCCATATCCAAATTGCGGCGTTTGAATATGCGTTGGATATCTATGCGGACTATAACGCTTTGTCGCAAGATTTAGACTCTGCAATGGTAAATCTTGACGATCTACCGCAAGCGGTGGCGGTAGGGGATTTCGGCTTTATCGGCTCCCCCACGAAATCGGCGTGGGATCGTTCCTATGCGGTGTTTGACGAACTCGTGGACTTGGGCATTGACTCCATTTTTGTGGGGCATGAACATCAAAATAGCGCAAGTATTGAGGTTTCGGGCGTTCGTTTGCAGTACGGGCAAAAGAGCGCGCAATACGATCGTTTTAATAAAGTTGTTGGCGGCAAGATAGAAAACAATAAGGTAGTCGGCGGAAAGATTTTGAAAGGCTATACGCACGAAGGTACTCCCATTATGGGCGGCACGAAGATTACCATTTCGGAAAAAGACGGTTCTATCGGCGGTGATTCGGGCTTACTTCTTTGGGAAGAAAATTGGGGCAAATAATTCTTAAAAATTGGCAAAAGGAAAGGGCAGGTATGCGTTGAATCGCATACCTGCCCTTATTTTTACACCAATATATCAAAGAGAGCCTGCAATTTATGCAAGCTCTCTTAAAAACATACGGTAGCAATTAAAATTGCCTGCGGTTGCCAACCGCTCAAGGCTCAGCCTAAAAAACTCGTTTAGCATACCTTTCTCATAGTAGAAACGTAGCCCTCTTAAAAACCTATGGTAAGGTACTAATACTGGGTCAAGGCTCAGCCTTGTCGACGGGGTTAATCATGTCAAAGAACCGTATCAAAACCCCCGAAATCGGGAAGCACGCCTGCACGATAATCACAACGAGCAGTACCTGCGCCATCGACAATTCAATAAATTCCCAGCCCTCAAAGACGATTTCGCCGAGTACGGGAATCCCGACAACCACGAAGCACGCCGCCGCTGAAAGAATAAAGAGCACGGCTCTCGTCACGTTAAACGGCTGACAAATACGATACAGCATCACAAGCCCAGCAAAGGTAAGAGTAAGCATCATAAGCGCTTGATATTCTGCTGTATTATTCCCCATAGCATCGATAAGCCCGAAGTTATCGGCAAGGTCCGTTCTATGAATCACGTACAACGAAAGGATGCCAATGGATAGGGTTAGTGCGCCCGGTATCGCACGGCTTAGTACGTAAGGGATAAATTTCCCTTTTACACGGTTTGTATTCGGCTGTAAGGACAGCACAAACGAAGGAATTGCGCTAATGAAGAATTCAAAGAGCATCATATTATTCGTCGTGAAGAAATACTGACTCTTAAGGGCGATACAAACGGTCGCCAAAATCAAGGTAAGCAACGTCTTCATAATATATAAAGCGGACGAATTTTTGATGTTGTTGATAACTCGTCTACCCTCGTTTACAATCTTGGGCATGGAGCCGAAATTGTTATCTTGCAATACAAGGTTAGAAACGTTTCTCGCCGCCTCGCTGCCTGATGCTACTGATACAGCGCAGTCTGCCTCTTTCATGGCAAGAATATCGTTTACGCCGTCGCCCGTCATAGCAACGGTGTTGCCTGCTTTCTTAATCGAGCGGATAAGGATTGCTTTTTGTTCGGGGGTCACACGCCCGAATACCGTGTATTGATTCGCCGCATTTTCCACTTCGAGGTCGGACAAGCCTTCCAAAGAAATGAACTGCGCCGCATTTTTGATGCCTGCTCGGCGTGCCACTTCGGACACGGTCACAGGATTGTCACCCGAAATAACCTTGACGGCAACGTCGTTTTCTCTAAACCATTTGATCGTTTCAATCGCATCGGGACGGATATTGTCCGAAAGGGTAATGATTGCCATCGGACGAAGTCCGGAAGGGATTTTATCCCCCTGTAAATTCCCCGTCGAATGCCCGATTACGAGTACGCGCAAGCCCATTTGCGCATACTGCTTGACAATCTTATCAATGCGCGCAGGCATAGGCTTTAAGACAAACTCGGGCGCACCCATAACGAACGTACCAACGTCTTCAAAGGTGACGGCAGAGAGCTTTCTCGCCGACGAGAAGAGCAGGGTTGCGATGGGGTTGAGCGCAGTCGAATGCCCGAAACGTTCGTAAAGGGCAATGGAAGTTTGGTTGTTATCATTCAAGGACGCGAGCATCGAGCCGAGAATATCGTCAATGCCGTATTCCGTTGTCGCATTGAGCAAGATACAATCACTCACCTTCATGCGCCCGTCGGTAATGGTGCCCGTCTTATCCAAGCAAAGCACGTTGACACGCGCAAGCATTTCAAGGGAGTACATGTCCTGCACGAGGGTATTATATTTCGCCAATCGAATCATACCCACCGAAAGGGCGACGGTTGTCAATAAGAGCAGCCCCGACGGAATCATACCGATTACGACCGAACAGGTCTTTTGAATCGTTTCGTTCAAGACCTCGTTGCCCTTGAAAAGGTTGGACCAAAAACCGCCAGAAGCCGCCAGCTCCGCCCAGCTTGTATTGCTACCGCGAAGGTTGGTGAAGAACATCAAAATTGCAACGGGTACAATCGCCAAACCAATGACTCGAATGAACAGGTTAATAGAGTTCATAATTTCCGAGTTAGGACGTTTATACTTCTTCGCTTTGGACGTGAGTTTGCTGATATAGGTATCTTCGCCGATTTTATCCACACGAGCCGCCATTTGACCGCTTGCAACGAAAGAGCCAGCGAAAAGCTCGTCACCGTCGTTCTTTTTCACGGGGACCGATTCCCCCGTAAGCAGGGATTCGTTGAATTCCGCATTTCCTTCGAGGGCGATACAGTCGGCAGGGACTTGTTGCCCTGCGCTCATCACGAGTACGTCGTCCACAACGATTTCTTCGACGGGGATTTCTATTTTTTCGCCGTTTCGTATCACTTTCGCCGTCGGGGAAGATAGGATAGACAGCTTATCGATTTTTCGTTTTGCGCGAATTTCTTGGAAGATACTCACGAAGATGTTGCAAAGGAAAATCAGTACGAACGAGAATTGAGATACGGGCGCGCGCGCCAAAAGCAAGGCAAGGGCGGCAATCAAGCAAAGCAGGTTGAAGAAGGTGCAAATATTCCCGATAAAAATGCTTTTGTACGTCTTGGAATATTTCTTGACCGTCTTATTAACCAAACCCTGCGAAATTCTCTCGTCTACCTGCGCGGTGGACAAGCCTTCGCTTGCGAGTGCATGAAAACGAGTCACGTGCACGTGCGCAATCGGTTGCTTTTCTTTCTTTTGGAAGAGTTTTGCGAAAATATTTTTCTTTTCGCCTTGCTCCAATTTGGGTTGTCTTTCTTTTTTCATAACGATTTCTCTCCGTAAAAATACAGGATATGGTATAATTATACCATAGGGTTTTAGAAAATTCAAGGTTTTTGAGAAAATTTCACAAGAATTTGACATGGGGCAAGGGCATTTAATTGATTTTGCGTGGCAAAAGTTGTATAATAGAGAAAAATTAAGGTGATTTTCGGCGAAAAAGCCAAAAATCCGAATCGTAGAGAAACAAAGTTCTTCTCGAAAGGAGCAATCATGATTGATATTAATTTAATTCGTACGAATCCCGAGCTTGTAAAAGCGAACATTCAAAAAAAATTCCAAGACCATAAGCTTCCGCTTGTAGACGAAGCGCTTGCACTCGATGTAAAACGTCGCGCACTCATTGCGGAAGGGGATGCGCTCCGCGCGGCAAGAAATACCCTTTCCAAACAAGTGGGTATGCTTATGAAGGAAGGGAAACGCGAAGAAGCAGAAGCGGTAAAAGCGCAAGTAAAGGCGGACGCGGATAGACTCGTTGCCATCGAAAAGGAAGGCGAGGAAGTGGAAGCGGCGCTTAAAAAAGCGATGATGGCGATTCCCAATATCGTAGCGGACGACGTACCCGTCGGCAAAGACGATTCCGAAAACGTAGAATTGCAACGTTTCGGGGAAGCGAAAGTACCCGATTTCGAAGTGCCTTACCATCTTGATATTCTCGAAAACCTCGACGGTATCGACGTGGATTCCGCTCGCCGTACTTCCGGTCAAGGCTTCTATTATTTGACGGGCGACATCGCAAGATTGCACTCCGCAGTGCTTACTTATGCGCGTGATTTCATGATCGACAAAGGTTTTACCTACGTAATCCCCCCGTACATGATTCACGGCGACGTTGTTTCGGGCGTTATGAGCTTCGACGAAATGGAAAATATGATGTATAAAATCGAAGGGGAAGACTTGTATTTGATCGGTACGAGTGAACACTCTATGATTGGCCGTTTCATGGGGCAAATCATTGACGGAAAGAAACTTCCCTTGACCCTCACGAGCTACTCGCCTTGTTTCAGAAAGGAAAAGGGTGCGCACGGCATTGAAGAACGTGGTATTTACCGTATTCACCAATTCGAAAAGCAAGAAATGATCGTAGTATGTAAGCCCGAAGAAAGCGACGCTTGGTATGAAAAGCTTTGGAGCTACACGGTAGAGCTTTTCCGTTCCTTGGATATCCCCGTAAGACAGCTCGGCTGCTGCACGGGTGACTTGGCGGACTTGAAATACAAGAGCTGTGACGTAGAAGCTTGGAGTCCTCGCCAAAAGAAATATTTTGAGGTAGGCTCTTGCTCGAACCTTACGGATGCGCAAGCAAGACGTCTTTCCATTCGTTATAAGGACGACGACGGCAAGACCAAGCTTGCCCACACCTTGAACAACACGGTAGTTGCTCCCCCTCGTATGCTTATTGCATTCATTGAAAACCACTTGCAAGCGGACGGTAGTGTAGTGATTCCCGAAGCGTTGCAGCCGTATATGGGTGGCAAAAAAGTCATTCTTCCTAAAAATTAAGATTCTGCGGCGCAATACGTCGTTGCTGCTCAGTCACATACTATTCGGTATGCTCCTTCACAGCGCCTTGTCTTGCTTGCAGCCTGCTTAATTTTACACGTGTGAACGGCGGCGCAATACGTCGTTGCTGCTCAGTCACATACTATTCGGTATGCTCCTTCGCAGTGCCTTGTCTTGCTTGCAGCCTGCTTAATTTTATCCATTCTTTGGCGAGTCGCAAACAACACTCGCCATTTTCAATCCAAAAATTCCAAAGAAAACGAGTTTTTAACCTATGAAGTATTTATTTTTTGACATTGAATGTTCGGTAGTGAATAAGCAATTCGCCAAGATTTGCGCATTCGGGTACTGCCTGACGGATGAAAACTTTTCCATTTTGGAAAAAGAAGATATTTTAATCAATCCGCAGGGGGGATTCCACCTTACCGATCGAAAGGGTACGCAGGGCTTAGTGTTGCCTTACGAATATTCCGATTTCAAAAAATATCCCACTTTCACGGAAAAAGCAGACAAAATTTATTCCCTTTTGCAAGACAAAGATACGTTGGTTGCCGGTCACGCAACCATCAACGACGTAAAATATTTGAACTTGGAAAGCAAACGTTTTTCTTTGCCGTCCTTCGAATTTTCCTTTGCGGATACGCAGTTTTTATATATGAACGTCGTGAAGGAATTTTCCCGCCAATTTGGTCTTGGTGCTATTGCGCAGGAGCTTGGTGTGGAATTCACGGCGCATCGTGCAGTGGACGATGCGTATGCGACGATGAAGGTCGCCGAGGCGATGTGTAAAGCGGAAAACTGTACGCTCGTTCAATTGATTGAAAAATATCAAATACAGCTTGGCAAAATTTCCAATTATGAAATCGAACCGATTTCTTCGCGTGCGCAAGTAAAATATAAGCAGGAACAAGAAAAACGTCGCTTGGAAAAGGAAAAAACAAGAGCGGAATTTCACGTTTTTGCCGATCGAGAAAAGCGCAAACGAGTAAAAGAGGGCAAATTGAAAGGCAAAGTCGTTTGTTTTTCTCATCCTTTGGAATTACAGCTCCCGATTGCGAAAAAACTTTTAAGCAAAGCCTTCTCCCAAGGCGCATTTTTCACGACGCATGCGGAAACGTGCGACGTGTACGTTTGTTTTGAAACAGAAAACGGCGCTCGTTTGAAATCGGCGCAAGTGCGAAAAGCACGTATTTTTACCCCCGAAGACTTTGAAACGTATTTAGATGAATTACGGTGACGTTTATGAAACAATTACCCGAGAAATTTATAGAAAATATGAAAAAACAGCTTCCCGAAAATGAGTGGGAAGCTTTTTTCGCGTGCTATGGAAAAACGCCCTATAAAGGGGTGCGTTTGAACCCATTGAAGGGGGGCGTGTCCGCGTTGAAAGCATTTTTACCTTTCTTGGACGAGCCGATTGCGTGGGAAGAAAACGGTTTCTATACCCATGCGGAAAAGCTGGGCTCATCGCCCTACCATTTTGCAGGGGCGTTCTATTCGCAAGAGCCGTCGGCAATGTCTGCCGCTCCGCTTTTAGAGGTGCAGCCCGGGGAAAGAGTGCTCGATCTTTGCTCCGCACCAGGGGGAAAGGGTACGCAGCTTGCTTGTGAAATGCAGGGGGAAGGGGTTATCATACTGAATGAACCGATTTCCTCGCGTGCAAAAATTCTTTCACAAAACGTAGAGCGTATGGGGATAAAAAATGCGGTGGTCACCAATGAATATCCTGCCGATTTGGCGAGAAAATTCCAGGGCTATTTTGATAAAATTCTTGTAGATGCGCCCTGTTCTGGGGAAGGCATGTTCCGCAAAAATGCGGAAGAGGCTTTGTCGGAATGGAGCGAAGAAAACGTCGAACTGTGCGCAAAACGGCAGGCGGAAATTTTGGAAGCGGCAACGCAAATGTTGAAAGAGGGGGGACGGCTCGTCTACTCCACTTGTACCTTCGCAACAGCCGAAGACGAGGGGCAGGTATGCGATTACTTGCAAAAACACCCCGAAATGCGCCTTGTAAAGCAGGAAAAACTTTATCCCCACAAAGTCAAAGGGGAGGGGCATTTCGTTGCCCTTTTTGAAAAGACGAAAAAGACGGGGGAATGGGATTCCCGCATCAAGGAAGCGAAGGCGAGCGTGACGACAAGCGGTGAGAAAGCCTATCGAGAATTTGAAAAGACCTTCTTCTATGAAAAATTCGCAAGAAGATTATATGAAAATAATGGCGTTTTATACGAACTGCCAAACGGTGTTTTTGATTGGAAGGGATTGCAAGTATTGCGTGTAGGCGTGCGGCTTGGTGAGGTAAAGAACGGACGATTCGAACCTTGCCATTCCTTGGCGGCCTGCGTTAAAAAAGAAGAATGCAAAAATGTTGTGGATTTTTCGGAAACGGATATTCGTTTGCAAAAATATTTGCATGGAGAAACGTTTGAGGACGAAAGCGTGAAAAATGGTTGGTGTATCGTATGCATCAATGGTTTGCCGCTGGGGCTCGGAAAAGCGGTCAACGGCGTTGTGAAGAATCATTTGCCCAAGGGGATAAGGGCGACGTAAGAAACGCTTTTTATTCTACAATATAATAAAAGACCGCCACGGCATTTCGCCGTGGCGGTTTCTTATTTTAGTTGTGCGAAAGATTAGTCGTTATAAGGGCTATCTTCGTCGATTTCTTCGGTTTCTACCTTTTTCGAAGCTTTTGCCTTTTTCTCTTTCTTAACCTTTACTTTTTTGGGTTTTGCAACAACTGCCGCACTCTTACGACGTTTTTTGATTACCTTGCGGAGAATCAAGCTAACGATTGCAAGCAAGAGTACGCCTGCGAGGATGAGCGAGCTTGCAAGGAGCCAAACGTTCGTTTCTTCACCGCTTTCTTCGCTGTCCGTCGTGCTGTCGTCCGTGTCCGTATCCGTCGAAGCGGTCACCTTTTCATCGTTGTACGAGAAGTCTACGAGCGTCGTGTATCTCAAGCCTTCATCCTTTTCGATGTAAGCGATACCCGAAGTCTTGGATTCTGCTTTGTAGCTGTCGTATACGTTGCCTACGCCGTTTTCATCCAAATTCGCATTATAGCGAAGATAGGTGTTGGAATCGTAGTAGGAGAATACGTTTTCGAATTTGTCAAGCGTTTCGTCCTTTTCCCAAGCGGTCATAAGATTGTCGAAATACGTTTGAGCCGAGCTGGAAAGGCCAGGGTTCGAATCGAAGAGAACGTAGGAGTTTTCTGCGCTTACTTCGCTGCCATCTCTTGCGCCGCTCCATACTTCCAAGCGGTAGCTCTTCGATTGGCTACCAGCACGGATATAGAAGCTTACCGTCGCCCATTCGCCGTTCGTATCTTCAACCTTTTGGAAAAGTTGTTTTTCGTTCTGACCTTCAATCGCTTCGTAGCGAGCGTTGAGCCCGTTGAGCGCCGTGAAGGGGGTCACTTCCACTTTGCAATCGCGGTCAGCATAGTAGCTTTCGCCGTTCTTATAGAATGCGATACCGTCTTCGCCTTCGTTGTTCCAATAATCGCTGTAAGCGTGGCTTGCGCCGCCTTCTGCTACGACAAGGTTGCCGTCGCTGTCCGTACCGTAGTTTGCAAGGTTTGCAAATACTTTGCTATCCAAATCCGCTTTTTGTTCAGCAGTGAGGGACTTATAGCCGCTCCACTTGGTGTTGACCTTGTAAAGCCCGTCTTTTTGCAAACGAAGCACGATTTCGCTCGTCGCTTCTTTGGGGTCTTCCGAACGAACGTTGCCGTCGTTGTCGTACCAATAGGTCAAGTTTCTACCGATGGAAAGCACTTCGTTGTAGTTGTCGTCGCTCATATCCATAAGATATACGTACGCAACTGCGCCTGCGCTTACCTTTACACGGGTAGAGATAACAACGGTGTTATTCGCCGCAATCGTCGTGGTATTGCCGATATAGCCGTAAGGCTTACCGCTGTAAACGTAGATGGGATCGCCGTTAGTATCAAGCTCGGGCTTGCCGTTTGCATCAAGCTTTTGTGCGTCCGCGCCGTTCCAAATGAGAAGGGGTTGCGTGGATTCTTCGCCGATTACCGTATTCCAAGCTTCCGTTGCCTTTGCGCTGCTGCCAGCCAAGTCCTTAATACCATCAATCCATGCGCCCGTTGCCGTTGCATAGTAGCCGTCTTTTGCATCCGTGAAGTGGGTTTTGTTGATAAGACCTGCATTGAGGTGCTTATTAATCGTTGCGTCGTTACCACTCATCGTGATGTACGCGCTATCCGCGTATACGCCTTTATAAGTGGAAGGATTTGCAATACCCTTTTCAATGGCATTCTTCGTAGTCGTAGGGGTGTCGAAACCGCTGTTGCCTGCGCCCATATCGGTTTTTTGACCAGTCACGTTGAAGAGTTTTGCATACGTGCTTGCGGAAACACTGTCGTATTCCTGCAACGTCATGGGATAGTAGGAAATTTGCGAGAATGCCGCAAAACCATAGTGGTAGCTGTTGATCGTCGTACCGTCGATTGCGGTAGGACCAAAGGTGAAGGAAATATCAAATTTCGCATCCACGTCTTCGGACGTATTTTCTACGAAGAAGAAGCATTGTTGCCAACCTTCGTAATAATCCTCGTTGTCGCCGATGGTCACAGAGGAGATTTTCGACGTATCGATTGCGGAGATGGACGTCTTGTTGTCCGTATTCGCGCTATCGGTGAGTGTGATCCCTGCGCCCGTAAAGCCGTGCATATCCGACGTCTTAACGAAAACGGAAATCGCCATATATTTAACGTCTTTCGAGAATTGGAAGCTATAGCCGCTTTCTGCTGTATAAGCAACGCCGTTTGCGCTCAAAAGCATCAATACGGGGGCCTTTGAGCCGAAGCTCTTGCCATAGAAATGTTCGTTGTAAACTTCCCAAAGCTCGCTGTCGTTTGCGTTGATGGGGTTGCCCTTTTCGTCTACGTTATCGCCGTAGCCTGCTTCATCCTTGATTGCTTCGAAGTCTTCGAATACCTTCGTCACGTCGCCTTCATTGGAGAAACCGCCGTTGCTAAGGTTCATATAAGGGTTGCCGCGTTTATCCGCGGAAAGGGAATCGTATTCTACGCCGTTGATTTCGCTCTTCGTTGTAGCGAAGGAAGCGTTGTCGAATACGTCGCTTGCCGCGTCGAAACCGCCGAAGTAGTCGATTGCGAAGGTGTTTCTATCTGCTTCTTGGTAAGCGTCAACCGTCTTTTTGCCTTCTTTCGTATCGGTGAAACGAGCGATTTCGTCTTGTTCGGGATTCGTATCGTTTCTATTAATACCTGCGTTTTTGATACTCGATTCAAACACGTCGTTTTCAATGATTTCGCATTGAATATCATCGAAGAACGCATAGCCGTTTACGTATTCGAAGCTATCCGAGCCGCCGCCTTGGCCAAGACCAAGCACAACCGAGAAGGTCGTTTGCGTATAGGACGAACCTTTAATATAGAAGGTGTATTGCGCCCATTCGTTGGAAAGACTCGCCGAATCCATAAGCTCGGTGTTGATGTTCTTCACTTCATAACGATCCAACGTTCTGCCGCCGACCGAGTTGGTCACGCTGATATACGCACCAACGCCAACTGCCGTTTGACCAACGTTTTGATCATAAGGAGCTTTCAAGTCTTGCGTGCGTACCCAAACCGAGAACTGTGCAGAAGCGCCTGCGGGGATCGTGACGGTAGAAGAGGAAGTAAACTTCGCTGCCGTACCGCTCCATTTGTCGGTATTAGAATCTGCTTCCTTCGGATATTGGTTGTGGAGCATCAAGACGTTGTAATCGTCGAAAGGCTTGCCGGTATCTTTCGCGATATCTGCTTTTTCCTTATCCGTATGGTGGGTTTGGAAAGCGTCGATTTTCGGGATATCCTTGCTTTCGATATTAAATGATTCATAGAAAGAAAGCTCTTTCGAAATCGTTTCGTCGGGATGGTCTTTTTTCCATTTATCGTAGAAAGCGAGTTTTTGTTTTACGGTGAGTTTTCCCCACGCTGCTTCCGCTTCTTCAACGGTAAGCGTTTCTACGTTATATTCGGAATTTTCGCCCGTGAGCTTGTCCCAAGCGGATTCTTCCAAGTTGATGATACCGCTTGCTGCTTGCGACGTGTTCGCCGAACCGGAGGACGCGCTGTTTTTCGAATAAGACCAACCGTTAACGGACGTACCGATTGCGTTTAAGCCTTTGTTCGTGTTGAACGTTTCAAAGCCGCCGTTTTTAATGAGCAAGCTGGAATCGCTCAGCGTGGATTCCGTTTCCGTATCCGTCGTGGAATCGGAAGAATTGTCGACCGTAGTTTTCTTCGAACAAGAAGCGAAGGCTGCTGCGGACGAAACCATCATTACCGATAAGCAAAATGCAAGAAATTTACTCTTGCTACGTTTGTGATTGTTTCTCATATAACCACCTTTTTGGTTTTTGTTTTTTCTTCTTGGTTGGAATATTTCCCGTTCGCTTATGCAAAGCATAAAATCCGAGCGTAAAAATACTCACTACATTATTTTAATATAAAAACGCGCGATTGGCAAGCATTTACGCCGCCTAAAAAAAGAAAAAGTTTGATAATTTTGAAAAAATTACGGATAATGTAGATAAAAAGGGGAAAAAGATGGAAAAAGGAAAGGGAAAACGCGGTCAAAAAATTTTATTCGGCGCACTTGTCGGTGCGGCAAACAGTCTTTTTGGCGGTGGGGGCGGTATGATAGCCGTGCCGTTGCTCCAAAAAACGGGCTTGACGGAAAAGGGGGCGCACGCTACGGCAATTTTGTTGATTTTGCCGATATGTATTCTCTCTTTTTTCATCTACGCCTATAACGGCTATGC
This sequence comes from Candidatus Scatosoma sp., assembly GCA_045656625.1. Lineage (GTDB taxonomy): Bacteria > Bacillota > Clostridia > Christensenellales > Borkfalkiaceae > Scatosoma. The sequence goes on from JAZORL010000143.1 coordinate 16,011, forward strand.
CGTATCGCAGGTGCTAATCCCCACCGCAATCGGGGTGACCTTCGGTGGCTTTTTAGGAGCGAGGCTTTTAGGGAAACTCCCCGTTAAAGCGGTGAATTTGACCTTTGCGCTATTGCAGCTTTTTGCAGGTATATTTTTGGTGTTTTCGCATTAATGGGGCTACCGTGTATGCGTTGAATGGGGAAAAATGAACTTTTATTTATATTTATTGCTTGGTTTTTTGGGTGGGATTCCCGCAGGAATGGGAATGGGCGGCGGTACGGTGACAATCCCTCTTTTATTATTGATAGGAAACGTACCGCAAAAGATAGCGCAGTGTGCGAATTTGTTTTCCTTTTTGCCGATGAGTCTTTTTGCGCTTAAAACGCATGCGGAGAATGGACTTTTGCAAACGCGCGGTATGCTTTGGGTTGCGTTGCCTGCGCTTGTCTTTTCCGCCTTGGGGGCGTTTTTGGCATCGAGCGCATCGTCGATTCTGCTCCGCAAGGGGTTTGGAATCTTTTTAATCGGCTTGTCCTTATTTGGTTTTTATCGTGCGAAGAATGCTTGACAAAGCTCTACGCTTGTGGTAAGATTTCCAAGGAAATAAGGAGCAAATTATGCAAAAATATAAGTATATTCTTTTTGATTTAGACGGGACGTTGATTTATTCGCATCCTGGGATTTTCGGGTGTATTCGCTACGCCTTAAAAGAGCTTGGTTTGCCTGCGCCAAAGCAGGAACAGCTGGAAAAATGTATCGGCCCGTCGCTGATGTATTCCTTCCAAAATTATTTTGGTTTAGATGAGGAAACGGCGCGTGAAGCGACGAGAAAATACCGAGAAGAATACTCCAAAACGGGGGTCTACCAAAACGAGCCTATCGAAGGCGTGCTTGAAACGCTGAAAGCCTTGAAGGAAAAGGGCTACGTGATGGCAATGGCGACCTCAAAACCCAAGATTTACGCAGATATCATTGCAAAAAGGTGGGGGTTTGACGTCTACCTTTCCGCGCAGGTTGGGAGCGGGATAGACGGAAGCTTTCCCACGAAGGCGTCGGTGATTACGGAAGCGATGCGCCAGCTTGGTGCGAAGAGAGAAGAAACGTTGATGGTCGGGGATAGATTCCATGATTTAGAGGGGGCGAGAGAGAACGGTATAGACTGCGCGTTGCTTTCCGTCGGATATGCCGAAGCAGGGGAAATCGAGCGAGTAAAACCCGAGTATGCCTTCGAGGATTTTTATGCGTTTGGGGATTTTTTGATGAAATGAAAAGTTGGGTATGAAAACATACATATTAGGCTATAATCAGGGACGGCGACAGCCGTCCTTTTGTATTAGTGAATGGAAAATCCTTGCTTATAAGCACCGTGAAATTGTGATTTGTGTTTTCGTTAGAAAACTACCTCAAAGCTTAGCTTTGTAAAAATGCACAAAAAATGTAGGCTTTTTTGTCCAAAATAAGAAAAATTACAAAAATCAAGAAAAAAAATTCAAAAAGGGTATTTACAAAACCCATTTTATGTGGTAAACTATGGGAAAATTTAGGATAGGGGGAAAAGGGCATTTTACATCATCCCCCTTTGCAATATGGTTATTTGGGAAAAATAGAGAAATATACGAAAGGCGGACAAGCGTTTCGCCGAAAGAGTAAGAGGTAGTAAAAAGTGGAAAAAATTGGTATTATTGATTTAGGTTCGAATACGGCAAGACTCGTTATCGTGGATATGTTCACGGACGGGCATTTTATGGTCGTAGACGAATTAAAGGAAAGCGTTCGTCTTGGGCAAGACATGGAAAGAGACGGCTTTTTGAAGCCCCAAAGAATTGCGGAAACGATTCGCACCTTAAAAATGTTCAAACGTCTTTGCGACGCAAGCGGGGTAGACCGCATTATCGCAGTTGGTACGGCGGCAGTTCGTCGCGCGAAAAATCAGCGTTCCTTCTTGGACGAAATCCAGGTAAGCTGCAATATCACTATTCGCGTGCTTTCCGAAGAGGAAGAAGCGTTGCTTGTATATCGAGGCGTTATCAACTCGATGGATATTCCCAAGGGCTTGATTTTGGAAATTGGCGGCGGTAGCGCAAAGATTATTTATTATAATAGAAGAAACGTGCTTGGGTATGCAAACCTGCCGTTCGGCGCAGTGACCCTCACCGACCTTTTTGCGGCGGACGAATCGCCCGAGGTTGCGGCAAAGCACGTGGAAGAATTTTTTACCGAACAGCTTAAAAATATCGAATGGTTGAAAGATATCGATCCTGAAACGCAAATGATCGGCGTTGGCGGTTCGTTTAGAAACCTTTTCAAAATCAGCCGTTTGGTAAGAAAATACCCGATGGAAACGGCGCATAATTATAAGCTTGCGGTGGAAGATTTCACGAGCATTTACGATATGCTTAAAGCACTCGACGTAGATAAGCGCAAAAAGATCAAAGGTCTTTCCCCGGCACGTGCAGACATTATGCCTGCGGCGATGGCGATTGTAAAATCCTTTGTGGATTATATGAATATCGAGAGCTTCACAATCGGCGCTTGCGGACTTCGCGAAGGCTTGATGATCAACCAAGCGTTGCCCATTACGCAGGAAAAACCCATCTCCGACGTGCTTACTTATTCGTTGGATAAGCTTGTCAAATATTACGGTTGCGACGTGAAACACGTAGAGCACGTGATTCAGCTTTCCGTACAGCTTTTCAAGCAGTTGCGTGTGTTGCATAAGTTCCCTCGTCAGTATTTGAAAGTGTTAAAAATTGCGGCAAGCTTGCACGATTGCGGTATGCGTATGAAATATTACGGCCACGCAAAGCATAGCTGCTACACGATTTTGAATTCGTCCATTCACGGCGCAACGCATAGAGAAATTATTCTTGCGGCGTTTGTGGCAGGCTGTCACAACCACGAAGACGTGCCGATGATCGAATGGCAAAAATATAAGGGAATCGTTTTGGATGAAGACCTTGACGCAGTCAAGAAACTCGGCGTGTTGCTCCGTATTGCGGAGAGCTTGGATAGAACCCATTGCGGTTTGGTGACGGGCTTGAATTGCGACGTACTTGGCGACTCGGTAATTATGAAAACGATGGTATCGGGCGATGCAGCGCTTGAAATTCGCGATGCGGAAGCGGCGAATCCCGAATTCAAGAGAGCGTTCAAAAAGAATCTCGAAATTTTGTAAGGTGAAAAAAGCCGCTCAAATTGGGCGGCTTCTTTATTAGAATAAAAATGTCTTGGATTTTAGCGAGCGCATCTCCGCGGCGCAAAGAACTTTTAGCGGAGCTTATCAAAGAATTTGAAGTGATTCCGTCCAACGCTGACGAGAGCGTAAAAGGAAAAATATCCGCCAAAGCGTTGGTGGAAACCTTGGCAAGCAGAAAAGCGGAAGAGGTGGCTTTGCGTGAAGAAAGCGCAGGGAAAATCGTGCTTGGGTCGGACACGGTAGTCGTATTTGGCAAAGAAGTGCTTGGAAAGCCGAAGGATGAAGAGGACGCCTTTCGTATGCTGAAAATGCTTTCGGGCGAAAAACACGAGGTATGGACGGGCGTTTGCGTGGCAAGCGTTCAAAACGGGAAGTATCGTGCGAAGGTCAAAGCGGAAAAAACGAGCGTCTATTTCAACGATCTTTCCGACGAATGGATTTGGAAATATATCCGTAGCGGCTCGCCGATGGATAAGGCAGGCGCATATGGAATTCAGGACGGCGGCTTGGTGAAAAAGATTAGCGGCAGCTATTCCAACGTGGTGGGGTTGCCGTTAGAGCTTTGCGAAGCTCTGCTTGCGTGGGCGGATAAAAAACTGCAATAAAACGCGTTCAACGCGTACCTGCTCCCCACGTTTTGTTGGGGAAAGGAGTGGAAAATGATAAAACTTGCGATTGATTTAGGTACGTCAATGACCAAAATTTACCGCGCGGACACAAACAGCGGCATTGTGCTTGCTGAACCGTCCTGCGTGGCGGTTTCGGCTGACGGCGAAAAGATAAAAGCAATCGGCAAAACGGCGAAAAGTTTAATCGGCAAAACGGCGGAGTTCACGAATATTATTTCCCCCATTTACGAAGGGGAAGTGGTGAATATGTCGCTTGCGACGGTGATGCTCAAAACCTTTTTATCGCGCGTGGGATTAAAAAAAGGAAGCGTTAGAAAGGCGCACGTATTGATTTCCGTGCCTTGCGGGATTTCCTCGCGCGCTTTATCGGGGTATGCAACCCTTGCGGAAGAATGCGGCTTGAAAAAGGTATGGTTTGTAGAACAGCCGTATTTGGCGGCGCTTGGCGCAGGGGCAGTGCTTTCTGCGACCGATCCCGTATTTTGCTTGGATATCGGCGGTGGGGTGACGAATATTGCGGTGATTTCCCTGGACGGCATTATCGGCGGCGTTTCCATGAACGTCGGCGGAAATAATATGGATGCGAACATTATTTCTAAAATTTCAGCCAAGAAACAGCTTTTAATCGGGCCATTGACCGCGGAAAAGGTAAAAAATGAAATCGGTTCTCTTTCCAACACAGCGCTTGGTACGATGGTGGCGGAAGGGAGGTCTACGGAAACCTTCCAGCCGTCCGCAACGTCCGTCACGGCAGAGGAATTGACCGATTGCTTGCGTATCTATATAAATAAAGTCGTGGAATATGCGGAAGAAGTGTTGCGTGCATTGCCTGCGGAAGTATCGGCGACGGTACACCGCACAGGCGTCTATCTCTCGGGCGGGATTATGAAAATCCCGTATGCGCCGCAATATATCGGCGCAAAGCTCGGCATGCGCTACCAAGTTTTTGAAGAACCGCAGTTTGCGACGGTACTCGGTGGCGGCGTACTTTTACGGGACAAGGAATTGCTCGGAAAATTCGCCTTAAAAATGGAATAAATAAAGAAAAGGATAAGGCAGCCAAACGGTCGTTTGGCTGCCTTATAATTTGTAAAATTAAAAAATATTTTAATAAACGCGCTATTGACTTTTTTCATAGAAATTGTTATAATAGTTAACATAAAGGAAAAAGGGGTGTTTTTATGAGTGAAAATCAAAACGCGATGAAATATCGTAAACTCTTGCCGATTTTACGGCATTTGCCCATTCTTGCATTTGCGCTTTTTGCGTTGCTTCTCTATCCTTTGTACGGGCTTTCCGCAATGAAGCTGATGGGCGAGGACGCAGGAAACGTCTACGACTTAGCAAAAATAGACGAAGGCTTTGCAAACGGGCTTTTGATTGCGGCGGCGCTTTGTCTGGCGTGTGCGGCGATTGGTTTATGGCTTTCGTTTTCGACAAAAACGGCGGATAAACGATTTTCGCAAGTATGGATGCACGAAATTGTGTCGGTCGGCGCGGTTGTTTTGTACATAATCGTAATGGTGCTTTCCATCAAAGGAAAGTCCACAATAGAAGATTTATGGATGGACGCAGGGATTGGTTTAATTTTGCCAATGGTGCTTTCAATCGTGTTTGCGCTTGTGACGGTGGCGGCGATCATCGTATGGCGTGTGTTGCACGGTATTGAAATAGAACGTGCGTGCGCGAAGGAGTACGTGGACGGCTTTGTCGTACCCGAAAAGCCGGAAACGCTGGAAAAACCCTTAAATCGTATGTCTGCAAAAATTCAAAAGCTGACAAAGCTGCACAAGAAAAAAGCGGTGAGCAACGTTTGGATTTGGGTGTATTGTTTTTTGATGATCAGCGTCGTAGTTCTATTTATGCAAATTGTGAACGACAGCGATTCTATACTTCGGGCATTGCATTTGTGGGATAAAGATCATAACCCTTCCACGAGAGAAAAGGTGAGTTTGTCTACAGAAGGTGTAAAGCTTTGGCAATTTTTTGTGTTGGGCTATGCACTTTACTGCATTATTCTTATGTTGCTTGTTTTGCTTGCAAACTGTATCGGCTCGAATAGGAAGAAAAAGTTTGAAAAGAGCAGAGCAGGATTTATCTTCGGGCAAATGCTTTTCGTTGGCGTTGTATTAGCGACGGCGGTAATCATTTTTATGACTTGCCAAAAGACAATGGATAAATATTACGAAACGTTGCCTGACGGAAGAAAACGTCCAACGATCTTCTATATCGAAAGCACGATGGAAGTAAATACTTCGGGTATGTGGCTCTCTATCTTCGTTGTGTTGTTCGTATTCTTGATTGTAGAGTGGATTCATTTGCGTATTCAATCCAAAATTAAAGCGATTAAAAGGGAAGAAGGTTTCCACGAGGACGTTATCTTCTACGAAGAAAATTTTCTTTCTTTTAAGCAGGAATACAAGGTATATAGAAAAGCTATGCGCGAATACAATCGCAAGACGTACCGTTATCGTCGTGCGCAAGAAATTTTGGCGTAAAATCAGTAAGTTTTAGCAAAAAGAAGGACGATTTGTAAAAAAATTATACGGCGGAATCCCTTTGTTTATAAGGGGTTCCGCTCTTTTTCGAAATTTTTTTCAAACTTTTTTCAAAAAACCTATTGACAAATAGAAAATTTTTGGTATAATAAAGGTACAAAAGAAAGAAACGAACAAAAAATGTTTGAAACTTTCATAAAAAACAAAGAGGACATACCAATGGCATGATAAGGGGAGCCGAGAGTAGCTCGGCAGGCTGCCGTAGGGATACGGCGAAAGAAAAATAAAGGAAAGGAGGGTACAAAAAGCGATGACTCCTTACGAACGTGAGGCGGCGGCCTAAAATATACGCATCATAAAAAAGAGATTACAAAAATCGATATATCGAATTTTTCCGAAAAGCTACGTGGAAAAGCGTAGCGGATAAGATTTGACGAAATCTTGCAATAAGAAATGTATTCGGAAAGCGCAGCGCCCAGCGAAAGGGAGAAAGAAAAAAGGAAAAGGAGGAGTAGTCAATGTGTAGATCGTCGTATAAGATCGAAGGGAACGGAGATACTCCAACGGGCTATTAAGGGCTGACGGGAGTCAGCGTGAAGATAGAAAACGTTAAAGGAGGTAATGGACCTATGGTAATGCACCAAAAGTCGGCACGGTACTTTAACAAAAAAGGTGAAGCGAGGTAAACACCAATGAACGAAATAACTTGGAGCGTTAGAAAATAAGGAGTAGCCTGAAAGAACTGCGGCGAATGAGCCGGCGCGCGACGTATGATCGCAACAACAGGTGAAGAAAAAAGAGAAAACGCTTACAACTGAATAAGAATAAAACACCCCTGCTGAAAAGCAGGGGTTTATGTTTTTCTCGCTATATTTTTTGCTTTACAAGGATAGAAAAGGAAGAAGCTACAAAGGGGGCAGGTATGCGTTCAACGCGTACCTGCCCCCGTCGTTTATACCAAAATCATGCCATTTTCGTATTTAAAATAGCTTTTTCCTGCATTAGAATTCAAGCTTTTCTTCGATATACTTGATTGCGTCTTCCACGCTTACACGGATTTGCTCCATCGTGTCGCGGTCACGTACCGTTACGGTGTTGTCTTCAAGTGTTTGGAAATCGATGGTCACGCAGAAGGGCGTACCGATTTCGTCTTGACGGCGATAACGTTTGCCGATCGAGCCGGTCACGTCGTAGGTTGCAGGGAATTTCTTGCACATTTTCGCATAGATGGCGTCCGCCGCTTCCGAAAGATTCTTTTGAAGGGGGAGTACCGCGCATTTGTAAGGTGCAAGAGCAGGGTGCAAACGAAGTACCGTACGGATATCGTTCTTTTCCGCATCCACCACTTCTTCATCATACGCGTCCGTCAAGAATGCAAGCACTACGCGGTCTGCGCCAAGCGAAGGCTCTACAACGTAGGGAACGTAGCGTT
>JAZORL010000144.1:0-18727 GCA_045656625.1 Candidatus Scatosoma sp.
ATCGGTGTTCGGTTTGACAACTTTATAGACGTTCCCTTCCCTTTTATAGCCGTGTTTTTCCAAGAGGGCGAGCTTTGAAGTGGAAGAGCGTGCTGGTGAAAAGGCGTATTTTTGTGTCGACACCTACCTTGCAGGCGGCGAAAACGCAGGTACTATCCGTCCGCAGGGTTTGCTGTACTTAAACGGCGAAGTGGCGCAAGGGGTGGACATTAACCACACCGACGTGCTTGTAAAGGCAGGCAAATATGAAATGTATTTGCTCTTCTACACCCACGAATTTCCGCGTAGCTTCCCTTTGCATTTCTCGATTAAATACGTAGACGAACAAATCCGCGCGGCATACTATGATTTCTTGTTGCCTCGTGACGCGTTAAGACTTGTCAAAAAGCGTAGCAACGAGTTCGTTGCGGCGTCGACGGCGTTAGAGAGAGCGGTCAATTTGTTGGATTTCAGAAAGGAATACTCGGACGAATTTTATGCGTCCTTGGAAAAGGCAAAGGCGTATTTATACGAAAATTACTACGGCAAGCTTTGCGGCAGCGAACAAATCGTAAACTGCATTGGTCATACCCACATTGACGTGGCTTGGCTTTGGACGCTCGAACACACGCGAGATAAAGTAGAACGCAGTTTTTCCACCGTTTTACGGCTCATGGACGAATATCCCGACTACAAATTTATGTCGTCGCAGCCCCAGCTTTACGCCTTTTTGAAGGAGCGCAATCCCAAGCTGTACGAAAAGGTGAAGGAAAAAATCAAGGAAGGCAGATGGGAAGTGGAAGGCTCGATGTGGCTGGAAGCGGACTGCAACTTGACGAGTGGCGAAAGCCTTGTCCGTCAAATCGTACACGGCAAGAAGTTTGTGCTTGAAGAATTCGGCGTGGAGTGCAGGACGGTATGGGAGCCCGACGTATTCGGCTACTCGGCGGCGCTTCCGCAAATTATGAAAAAGAGCGGCGTAGACCGCTTTGTCACGGCAAAAATCGGCTGGAACGACACCAACCGTATGCCGTACGATACGTTTGTTTGGCAGGGGATTGACGGGAGTGAGGTGTTCTCATTCCTGCTTTCCACGTGTAAGTGCGATCCCCGTATCGAAAAATACGACGAAACGTACACGACGTACGTGGCGTTTATGGACGCGACGCACACGCTCGGCACTTGGAACCGCTACGAACCCAAAGAATTTAACAACGTGACGATGATGACCTACGGTTGGGGGGACGGTGGCGGCGGTCCTACGCGCGAAATGCTCGAGCAGGAAAAACGTCTTTCCTACGGCTTGCCCGGGCTTCCTAAAACGCGTATTGCCACGGTGAAAGAGAGCTTGGACGAAATCGAAGCAAACTTCTTCACGAACGCAAAGGAATTGAAGCGTTATCCGAAATGGAGCGGCGAAATTTACTTTGAATACCATCGCGGTACGCTCACTTCCGTGCCGAGAATTAAGTACAACAACCGCAAGGGCGAATTCGCGTTGCAAAACACCGAGCTTTGCCGTACGCTTGCCGATTGCTTGTGCAAGCTCGAATATCCGTACGCGGAAATGGACAAGGATTGGAAGACCTTGCTCTTGAATCAATTCCACGATATTTTGCCCGGCTCGTCGATCGAAGGGGTGTACTTGGAAAGCGACAAGCAGTACAAAGCGCTTTTCAAAACGCAGTCCGCGCTCACGAACGCGGCGCTTGACAAAATCGCGGAAAATGTTCAAACGGACGGGGGCGTGTTCGTGTTCAACCCCAACGGCTTCACCGCAAACGGTACGCTGACGGTGGACGGCGAAACGCGGATTGTGAAAGATATTCCCGCGCTTGGCTATAAAGTAGTGACGCTTGAAAAGTCGCAAAACATTGTCAAAATAGGCGAAAAAACGCTCGAAAACAACGCGTATAAGCTCGTGTTCGACGAAACGGGCGCGATCCTTTCCCTTTGGGATAAGCGGTACAACCGCGAAATCGCAAAATCGGGCGAAAAGCTCAATGAATTGCGCGTTTATGAAGATATGCCCTATCAGTACGATAACTGGGAAATGACACCTTACTACAAGCAAAAGGAATGGGTTTTGGACGGTAAGGCAAACTTTGAACCGATTATCGATGGGGATAGAGCAGGCTTCAAAATTACGAAAAAATACTACGATTCGACGATTTGCCAAGAGGTGTATTTGTACGGCGACGGCATCGACCGTATCGACTTCGTCACGAACATTGATTGGAAGGAAAAACGTCAGCTTTTGAAGGCGCGTTTCCCGTTCAATTTGCTTGTGAATAAGGCTACCTACGACATTCAGTTCGGCAGTATCGAAAGAAACACCTGCGCGAATACGAGTTGGGACGCGGCGAAGTTCGAGGTCGCGGCGCAAAAGTGGGTGGACTTCTCGGAAAACAACTACGGCGTGTCCTTATTGAATGATTGCAAGTACGGCTTCGGCGCAGAAGAATCCACTTTGAGTATCACCCTTTTGAAATCGGGCAGTTTCCCGTACGACGGGGCGAGCGACGATATCCCCGAATGCGTATATTCCCTTTATCCCCACGGCGGCGATTTCCGTCAGGGGGGTACGATTGAGGCGGCGTACGTACTTAATCGCGGTATGCTGGGTAAGAAGTTGGGAAAGACGGTCGGCACGCTTTGCGATAAGTATTCGTTCGTACAATGCGGCACGGCTGGCGTATACGTAGAAACGGTGAAAAACGCCGACGATAAAGAGGGGGTAGTGCTCCGCTTGTACGAGGCGTTTAAGGAAACTAAGACGGTAGCTTTGCAGGTGGATAAAAAGCTCCAAAAAGCGTATATTTGCGATATGCTCGAAAGGGAAGAAACGGAGCTTGCGTTAAAAGACGGAAAGCTTGAATTTCCCATCAAGCCGTTCGAAATTATTACGGTTAAATTGAAATAACGTTTCCAAAAAACGTGGTTTCGTAAAATTAAAAGAGAGTATTGTATGCAAAGAAAAATCACAAAAAATGAAAAACAAGGCGGGCAGGTACGCGTTGAAAAGCGTCGCGCACCGCTGCCGCACGGCGTAAAACGCAATGAAACGGGCGCAAAGGTCGAAAGAGTGAACGGCGCACCCGTGTATACGGCGATTTATAAAGTAAACCGCAGTGAAGAGCTTTTAGAGTTCTTGCTCCGCAAGGTAAACACGTCGAGAAATAACGTCAAAGCGTTGCTTGTAAGACGGCAGGTTTTGGTGAATGGGAGTGTGGTCACACAGTACAATTTCCTGCTTGCGAAGGACGACGAGGTGAAGCTTTCCAAACGCCCCGTAAAGGATGCGCCGACTGCAAAGCAAGCGTCGAGAGTGGTTAAGCCTGCGCCGAAAAATCACGAGTTTAAGGTGATTTACGAGGACGAGGATTTTCTTGCAATCGATAAGCCCGTCGGGCTTTTGTCGGTGGAAAGCGATAAGGAATCGGAGTGCGCATTTGGGTACGCATTCGACTATTTGCAAAAGCAGGATAAGAAGATTAGACCGTTTATTTTGCACCGTATTGACAAGGAAACGTCGGGCGTTTTGGTGTTTGCCAAGAACGTGAAGGTGCATTCGATGCTCAAAATGCATTGGAACGAGCAGGTTTCCAAGCGTGAATATTATGCGGTCGTGGAAGGCGTTTTTGCGGAAAAATCGGGTACGCTTGTTAATTATTTGAAAGAAAATCAAAACAATATGGTGTACGTGACCAACGATCCGTCCTGCCCGAAAGCCATCACACGCTATGAGGTCGTGCGAGAGAACGAAAGCTATTCTCTTTTGCGTGTGGAAATCGACACGGGCAGAAAGAACCAAATCCGTGTGCAAATGAAAGCGAAGGGGCATTCGATTGTCGGCGACGAGAAGTACGGGCATGAAAAAAATCCGCTCGGACGGCTTGGTTTGCATGCCTCTAAAATCGAGTTTATACACCCCGTCACGAAGGAGCTTATTACAATCAACGCACCCCTGCCCCCGTCCTTTCGACAAATTTTCGGGGCTTGACAAGCAAAGGAAGTGAAAAAATGAAGAAAATTGCAAGCTTTACCGTCAATCACGATACGTTGGAAAAGGGAATGTATATTTCTCGCATAGACGGCGACGTGGTGACGTACGATATACGGATGAAAAAGCCGAACGGCGGCGATTATTTGAATATGAGTGCGGCGCATACCGTAGAGCATTTGTTTGCGACGTATGCAAGAAACAGCCAATACGGCGATAAAATCGTGTACGTAGGACCGATGGGCTGTCGGACGGGTTTTTACCTGCTCACACGCGACACGCTCACCCATATGCAGGCGATTGCGCTCGTGAAAGAAAGTATGGCGTTCGTTCGTGATTTTGAAGGGGAAATTCCTGGGAACAAGAAGGAAGAATGTGGCAATTATCTCGATCACGATTTGCTTGGCGCAAAGAAAATCGGCGGTGAAATGTACTCGGTTTTGAAAGACTGGACGGAGCAAGATTTGCAGTATAAGGAGTAAACGATGGAAGCATTGGAATGTATGTTGACGCGGCGTAGCGTAAAAAAATACAAGGACACGCCCGTAGCCAAAGAACTCATTGAAAAAATTGTAGAGGCGGGCACGTACGCCCCCACGGGCAGAAACGCGCAAGCGCCGATTATTTTGGCGGTTAGCAATAGGCAGGTACGTAACGAACTTTCCGCAATCAATGCCAAAGTGCTTGGTGCGCCCGAAGGAACGGACCCTTTTTACAATGCGCCCGTGGTGCTTGTCGTATTGGCGGCAAAGGAACGGAATACGCGCGTTTACGACGGTTCGTCAGTGATGCAAAATTTACAGCTTGCCGCGCATGCGTTGGGCTTGGGCTCGTGCTGGATTCATAGGGCGAGAGAAACCTTCGAGCTGCCCGAAGGCAAAGCGATTTTGGAACGCTTGGGAATTACGGGCGAATATGAAGGGATTGGCAACTGCGTAATCGGGTATTTGGATGGCGAGTATCCCGAAACAAGACCGAGAAAGGAAAATTGGGTGTATTACGTCGATTAAAAATTTCTTTTCCCCATTGACAGGGAAAAAAGAAAGTGGTATAATTTAGAAAACAATATAGGGAGATTATTATGGAAAACAAGATTATTTGTAATTGTATGAAAGTATCCGAAGCGGACATCGAAAAAGCATTGCACGAAAGCGGCAATTTCTCGGACGTAGAAAAAGCGTTTGAAAAGGTGCAAATGATCACCCATTGCTCGACGGGTTGCGGCGGTTGCCACGATAAGGTACTCGACGTTCTTTCTGAAATGATGGCGTAAAACCACGCGGCGGCAAATGCAGGTAGGCGTATCGACAGCTTCGCTGTTCATGCGAAAGAATAACGAAGAGGCGTTGCCCCTTTTAAGCGACCTTGGCGTAGAGTGCGCTGAGGTCTTTCTCACGTCCTTTTCCGAGTACGGCTATCCTTTTGCCGACATACTCAAAAGCGTGAAGGGGGACTTGAACGTCTATTCCGTACATGCGCTCAACACCGAGTTTGAACCGCAACTATTTAGCAAGCATCCGCGCGTAAAAGCGGACGCCTACGGCTGGGCGGAAAAGGTACTCGAAAGCGCAGTGGCGCTCGGCGCAAAACATTACACCTTTCACGGTACTTCGAGAGTAAAACGCGCCTCTCGCTCGGGAAAACACGACGATTTTCCGTCGATGATTGCAGGCTTTGGTGAGCTTTCCGAGTTTTGTGAAAGACGGGGCGTTTCGCTGTGCCTGGAAAACGTGGAATGGTCCACGTATAACCGACTTGGCGTATTCCGCATTTTGGCGGACGAAATTCCCAAGCTTCGCGGCGTACTCGATATCAAGCAGGCACGTATTTCCGAGCAGCCTTGGCAGTCCTACTTGGACGAAATGGGGGAACGACTTTCGCACGTGCATATTTCCGACGTGGACGAGCGTGGAAAGATGTGTTTGCCCGGGCAGGGCTGTTTCCCTTTTGAAGAGCTTGTCAAACGCCTGCAAGGGGTTGGCTTTGACGGCGCAATCTTGGTCGAGGTATATAATAAGGATTATAAAGAATATGCCGAACTCAAAAAATCGGTCGATTTTATAGAGGAAATCCTTTATAAATACGATTGTTCAAAATAATTTTCACTTTTTTAGGAAAAACTATTGACAAGCGTACGAAGGATATGTTATATTATAAATAGGATTTAATCCTAATAAAAAGGAGAAAAAAAGAAAATGTTAAAAGTATATCAATGTGAAAAATGTGGTTGTGGCAAAACGATTGTAAGCAAGGAAGCTTTGGTGCTTGACGGCTGGAAGGAGCTTGTAGTGGGGAGCGTGGATGCGGCGAAGGAAAAGCACGTACCCGTTGTGACGAAGAAATGCAAGACGGTGAAGGTGGGCGTAGGCAGCGTGGCGCATCCGATGACGGCGGAGCATTTGATTGAATGGGTGGCTTTGGAAACGGAGCAGGGCTATCAAATCAAGTATTTGACGGCAGGCAGCGAGCCTGTATGCACGTTCACGCTTGCGGACGGGGATAAGGCGGTTGCGGTGTATGCGTACTGCAATTTGCACGGTGTTTGGCAAGCTTGAAGCTTGACACAGCTTTAGTGTCTTACCGTACGTTTTTTAAGAAAATAAATACGCGCGTATGCGTAATAAATAAAAAGGAATAATAGATATGATTGAAAAGGAAGCAATGTATAAGCTTACGTACGGCTTGTTCGTACTCACGACGACGGACGGCGAAAAACAAAACGGTTGTATTGTAAACACCGTTTCGATGATTACGGATAATCCGAAACGGATCACGGTATTTGTGAACAATGCGAACTATTCCGCCGAGCTTTTGAAAAAGACGGGTGTATTCAACGTTTCCGTTTTGACGGAAAGTGCGCCGTTTGATATTTTCAAACAGTTTGGGTTCTCGTCGGGTAGAGATACGGACAAATTTGCAGGGGGCAGGTATGCGACGAGCGAGAATGGGCTCTATTATTTGCCCGAGCATACGAATGCGGTTTTGAGTGCGAAAGTGGTTGATTCCTACGATTACGGCAGCCATACCTTGTTCGTTGCGGAAGTGACGGAAGCAAAGACGCTTTCGAGCGAAAAATCCGTTTCCTACGAATATTATTTGAATCATATCAAGCCCAAGCCCGAGGCAAAAAAGGAAAGCTCGGGCAAGAAATGGGTGTGCAAAATTTGCGGATACGTGTATGAAGGGGAAGAATTGCCCCCCGATTACATTTGCCCGATTTGCAAGCATCCTGCGGAAGATTTCGAGCTGATTGGCTAATTCGTCAAAGGACGTCTTTATTCGACAATACTTGCGGAAAAAACTGTAAAAAAGCTTTGAAAACGCCGTAAAAATCCTTGACATACGCCTTTTGAATTGTTATAATTACGGAGTAAGAATTAACGCATAGGCAAAGGATGGTGAAAAAAGAATGTCTACGGTTAGAGTTGGTGAAAACGAAAACGTTGAAAGCGCATTGCGCCGTTTCAAGAGAAAATGCTCCCGCGATGGTATCATCGGCGATCTTCGTAAGAAGGAATTTTATGAAAAGCCTTCCGTAAGAAGAAAGAAGAAGTCGGAAGCGGCTCGTAAGAGAAGCAGAAACTAAAACACAAAAGAGCTCACAGCGGTGAGCTCTTTTTGTTTGCAAAAAATGTCGAAAAAGCAAGGAGATAAAATTATGTTGTATGCTGGAAGTCGGACGTTAAGGGAAGAAGCGCGCAGGGCAAAGAGCCGTCTTAAAGGCGGTTTTTGGGCGGAATGCGAAGCGGAAAAAGAAGAAAAAATGCAAAAAGCACGGGAGCAGGGTCTTAACGAAAGCAAAGCGGAGCGTTTTTTCGTTGCGCAGATTGCGAATAGGATTTCGGGGGAAAAAGAGGACGAATTTTACTTGAAAGTAAAGAATATGCTTTTAGAGTGCGGCGAAGTGAGCGACGCTATCGGGCGGCTTACGGATAAGGCGTATTACGAAACGCTTTCTTACGAGGAAAAACAGCGTTATAATTTGGCGTTGAGTGAAAAATACTTGCGTGCGCTCGAACGTTTTCGCGCGGAGTGTGAGTTTGCGCTGTTCGGACAAGCATAGCAGGAAAAATCTTCTTTATAGTTGTTGACAAGATGGAGGAATTGTTATATAATTATATATAGATATTGTTAAATATCTACATCATTTCGGAGACATTATTATGGAAATGAAAGAAAATATTTTAGCAAATTTATATGCAATTCGCGGTGGCTTGTCTTTAATTTCCCAACACACGGATGAAATAAAAAGCCTTGAATCTAAAAAAGTAGCATTGGAAAGAGCTCCTTATCGCAGGGAAACTTCTAATGCGTATAGTGAGGTATTAAAGCTTAATGAAGAATATTCACGCGCCCGTAATGTATATGAAGGAAATAAGAAAGCTTATGAAAAATTTCGATTAAAGACGACGCAGGGAACAAAAGAATATTATGCGGAATTCAATGAATTTCAACAAGAAGCAAGAGAAGCTTCCTGTAAATTAATCAAATATGTTAATTCAAGAGCTACTTCGCCGTGGGATAGTGGATATGATTCTTGTTTGATTAATAGTGCGTTTTGGATATTTCGTATTGTACTGTTTCCGATTACGATATATAAAGTGATCGCTTACAAACGCCGTGTGAAAGCATTGCGGAGAGAGTTTATGAACAACAACACTATGGAATGGAGCGATTGGCTTGAGAGACTGAATAGAAATAAGCTCCAAGCGCAAGCCGCGATGCAGGTAAATGAAGGGAAAATGAACGCAATAGAAAAAAAATTGCGTATTGCGGAAGAGAAATATCAAAAAGAAAGAGACGTCGAGCGTATTGAAAAAGAAAAACGAGACATTGTGGTGGAACAATACAAAACACAAATTACTGAAATAGTCAATGAATCGAAAATGGTAAAACTCTCTATGAACGAAAATTTCGATTCGGTTTTGAATGAAAGTGATTGGGGCAACGTAGACTTGCTGATTTATTATTTGGAAACGAGTAGGGCGGACGATTTGAAAGAAGCGTTGCAATTGGTGGATAGACAAAAACAAACGCAGCAAATCACGAAGGCTATCGCTGATGCGAATAAGTCGCTTTCGACAACAATTAATACAGCGATGAACCGTATGGGACAAGCGCTTTCCAAAAGTTTTTCGGTTATCAGCAGTCAACTTGCGCAAATTTCTCAAAATCAGCGTGAAAGAATTGACTCATTGAAGGAAAATACGTTGGCAACGGAACGTTTGAGCGCGTCGCTTACGCAAGCAATTCAAACAAGTGCGGAAATGAAAGGAAAAGCAATTTCCGCGCAAACGGAAGCAATCAAGCTGAATAACGCTTTAATTGAAAAGGCAAATAAACACAGCGAGGAGCTCTTGCTGGATTTGCGTTATAATCAACGTTCTTGGTAATCAAAGTACATAAGTAAAACCGCGCGGGAACCGCGCGGTTTTTTATCATAGATAAAAAAATCTTCACTTGTCGCTTGCAAAATAACTGCAATTATGCTATAATAATCTCGTTATGACACAGTTAGACGAAATTTTAGAAAAATTGAACGACGAGCAGTTAAAGCCCGTCTTGCAAACGGAAGGTCCCGTGCTTGTTTTGGCAGGCGCAGGGAGTGGTAAAACGCGCGTTTTGACATCGCGTATTGCCTATCTCGTGGAAGAAAAGGGAGTGCCTGCGGAAGCGATTCTTGCCATCACGTTTACCAACAAAGCGGCGAACGAGATGAAGGAACGTCTTTCGTCCATTTTGGACGTTTCACGGATGTGGGTGAGTACGATCCACAGCATGTGCGTGCGGATTATCCGCATGTATGCCGAGGATTGCGGCGTAAGCTCGAATTTTTCCATTTACAGCGAAACGGAGCGCAACAACATCATCAAAAAATCCTTCCAAGAATGCGACTTTGAGGACGAAAAACTCTTAAAGGCGGTAAAATTTCATATCGCGAACGCGAAAATGCTCGGTCTTTCTCCCGAGCAGTACGGCGAGGAAAATGCAGGCGAGCGGGATATCGAATCGATCGTAAAGGTGTACGCACGCTATCAAAAGCACTTGCACGAGAACAATGCGCTTGATTTTGACGATTTACTCAACGAAACGCGCAACCTGCTCCGTAGAAACGAGGAAGCGAGAGAGTTTCTCAGCGGTAGATTCCGCTATATTTTGGTGGACGAGTTTCAGGACACGAACTCGGTGCAATTTGAAATCGTCAAATATTTGGCGTCCGTACACGGCAACCTTTTCGTGGTGGGTGACGACGACCAATCCATCTACGGCTGGCGTGGTGCGGAAATCGGGAACATTCTCGATTTTGAAAAGACCTTCAAAAACGCAAAAGTTTTCAAGTTGGAGCAAAATTACCGCTCGACCAAGCGGATTTTGAAGCTTGCCAATGCGGTGATTAAAAATAATCACGGCAGAAAGGACAAGACCCTTTGGACGGAAAACGAAGAAGGTGCGGAAGCGAAGGTGTACGAAGCGGAAGAGGAAAGCGGCGAGGCTCGTTATATTGCGCAAACGATTGCAGGGCTTATGCGCCAAGGTTATAGCTTTTCCGATTTTGCCGTTTTGATGCGGCTCAACGCCTTGACTCGTTCTTTCGAACAAGAGTTTACGGCGGACGGGATTCCCTTTAAGGTGTTCGGCGGTTTCAAGTTCTTCGAGCGCAAGGAGATCAAGGATTTGCTTGCCTATTTGCGGCTTATCAACAACCCGTTCGACAGCGAAGCGGCGCTTAGAATTATCAATTTCCCCAAGCGTGGAATCGGCGCAAAAACGGTGGAAACATTGCAAAATTACGCCTTTTCGAATGAACTTTCGGTGTACGACGCACTTTTGGACGTCGATGAATTGGGTTTTACGAGCGGCACGAGAGAGAAGCTTGTTGGGTTTCGTGATTTAGTCAAAAAATGGATTATTGATAGCCAAGATTTACCCGTCAACGAGCTTGTAAAACAGATTGTGGAAGATACGAAAATGCGTGAAGCGTATGCGGACGATTCGGACGAAAGCATCAACAAACGCGCGAATATCGACGAATTTATCACGTCGGTAGAGGATTATTGTAAGCTCAACCAAGGGGCGACCTTGACGGAGTATTTGAATCAAGTCACGCTGTCGACCGACTTGGACGAAATGGACGATGGAAACTATGTCACGCTTGCGACGATACACGCCGTCAAGGGCTTGGAATTCCCTTGCGTGATCCTTTGCGGTATGGAAGAAAATATTCTGCCCGTATCTCGTGCGGTGGATAACGACGACGATATGGAAGAAGAACGGCGTTTGGCGTACGTAGCTATCACACGAGCAAAAGAACGGATTTATTTCACTCGCTCCAAGAGCCGTTATCTCTACGGAAAACGTGAACCGACGATGCGTTCTCGTTTCTTAAAAGAGCTTTCTTCTGAGGTGGAATTGCCCAGAGAACAGCCGAGAAGATACGGCTATGGCTACACCGACTACGACGATCCCGAAAATTATGGCAATTCGGCATACGTAGGGGGCAGGTATGCGTCGAACGACGATTATAGCGGCAGAAAAACGAGCTTTGGCGGCTATGGGTATAGTAGTTCTTCGTATGAAGAGAGAAAACCCTCGCCCGGGAATCGCCCCTTCTATGGCGGCGGCTCGTCCTATGGGAATTCGTACGGCTCGTCGAGCAGCAGCTATGGCAAAACGTTTGGCGGCTCGTACGGCGGTACAGAGAAGAAAACGACGAGCGGTTTTGCTTACGGCGGCGTGGGGCACGCTCCGAAACCCACGGCAGGCGGCAAGGATTTGAGCGTATTCAAAATCGGCGTGAAGGTCAGCCATCCCAAATTTGGCGCAGGCATCATTGTCGGCGCACGCGGAGCAGGCAGCAATATGATTTTGGACGTCGCATTCGAAGGCTTGGGCATTAAACAGTTATCGGCAAGTTTGGCACCGTTGACGGTGGTATAAATTCAAGTATAGGGTCAAGGGAAAACTTCCCTTGCGGGTGTGGGCAGAGCCCATAAGCAGCCCATAAAAGCAAGCTTTGCTTGCGCAGTTTACCGCGTAGCGGTCAGCGCCAACGGCGTAAAGGGGATATTATGGATAGAAAAAGAGAGCTTGTAGACGTACTCAATCGATGGGCGCACGAATATTACGTGTTGGACAACCCTACCGTTTCCGATAAGGAATACGACGCTCTGTACGACGAACTTCGCCGTTTAGAGGAAGAGAGTGGGGAAATTTATCCCGACAGCCCGACAAGACGTGTGGGCGGCGAGCCGATCAAGGGCTTTGAAAAGCATACCCATATTGCAAGGCTTTTTAGCTTGGATAAGGCGGTTTCGACGGAAGAATTGCGTGCCTTTTTGGCTCGCGTGGACAAAGGTGTGGCAGGGCAAAAGGACTACACGGTAGAATATAAATTCGACGGCTTGACCGTTTGCTTGACCTACGACAAAGGGCAATTTGTCCGTGCGACGACTCGTGGCAACGGAACAATCGGGGAAGACGTGACGGCGCAGGTGTTGACAATAAAATCCTTCCCCTTAAAAATTCAATATCAAGGCACACTCGAAGTGCGCGGGGAAGCGGTGATTCGTCTTTCCGTACTCGAAAAATACAATCAAACGGCAGACGAACCGCTCAAAAACGCACGCAACGCAG
Source organism: Candidatus Scatosoma sp. (assembly GCA_045656625.1). Classification (GTDB taxonomy): domain Bacteria; phylum Bacillota; class Clostridia; order Christensenellales; family Borkfalkiaceae; genus Scatosoma. The sequence goes on from JAZORL010000144.1 coordinate 12,617, forward strand.
CGGCTGGCGCGATTCGGAATCTCGATCCGAAAATCACCGAAAAACGCCGCCCTGATATTTACTTCTACGACGTCAATTATACGTCGGACGGGGTACCCATGTCCCAAACGAAAGCGCATCAGTTCTTGATGGACGAAGGGTTTAAGGTGTTCCCGTATTTCCGCGTATGCCATACGGAAGAAGAAGTAATTGCGGCGATTGCCGAGATTGAAAGGGAAAGAAAAACGCTGGACGTTTTAACGGACGGCGCGGTGATTAAATTGGACGATGCGGAAAAGCGTGACGAGCTTGGTTTCACCGATAAATTCCCCCGTTGGGCACTTGCGTATAAGTTTGAAGCGGAAGAGGTGACCACCCTTTTGAAAGACGTAATTTGGCAGGTGGGCAGGACGGGGAAATTAACGCCGCTTGCCTTGCTTGACCCCGTCGATTTAGGCGGCGCGACTGTGTCGAGGGCAACCTTGAATAACTACGGCGATATTTTAAGAAAGGACGTTAAAATCGGCTCACGAGTACTCGTTCGCCGCTCGAACGAGGTTATCCCCGAAATTTTGGGTGCGACGGAGCATTACGAACATAGCACAGCGGTGGAAAAGCCGACTGTTTGTCCTGCTTGCGGCACGGCGGTGAGTGAAATCGGCGCACACCTTTTCTGTCCGAATCGTTTGTGTACGCCAAGAATCGTTGCGGCGCTTGATCATTACGCAAGCAAAAACGCAATGAATATCGACGGTTTTTCGGAAAGTACCGCAGAGCAGCTCGTTGCCAAAAAGAACGTGACGAAGTATTCCGATTTGTATAAATTGACCGAGCAAGACTTGGCGGAATTGGAAGGCTTTAAGGATAAGAAAATCAACAATTTGCTCACGGCGATTGAAAAGAGCAAGACCCCGACGCTCGACGCGTTTATCTATGCAATCGGCGTGGAAGGGGTAGGCAGGGTTGCGGCGAAAGACCTTGCGGCACAGTTTAAGAGTATGTCCGCACTTCAAAACGCGAGCTTGGACGAGCTGGTGGGCTTGGAAAATATCGGCGAGACTACGGCGAGTGCCATCGTGGCGTATTTCCAAGACGAAAGCAACAAAGAAGAGCTTGCCGCCCTTGAAGAAATGGGGGTAAAACCGACTTGGTCGGAAGAAAAAAAGGAAGGGATTTTCTCGGGCGAATCGGTGGTGCTGACGGGTACGCTGACGGAGTTTAAGCGGAGCGAAGCGCAAAAGCTGATTGAAAGCAAGGGTGGCATTTGTCAATCGTCCGTCACGGCGAAAACGACCTTGGTTTTGGCGGGCGAAGCGGCGGGCAGTAAGCTCGACAAAGCGAAAAAGCTCGGTATTCGAATCATTGACGAAGCGGAATTTAAGCGTATGCTCGAAAACGAGTAAAAGAACAAAACGATAGAAAAGCGGAGCGGTTTCGCTCCGCTTTTTTTGTGCTTTTTGCCGAAAAAATTCCGTTTGTTTATAATAAATTATAAAAAACTAAAAAAAGTTGGCAGTATGGGCTTGACAAATTGGAAATCTATGCTATAATGATAGAACTGATAATTTGGGCTTCAAAGGAGAAAAGCGTCTATGTTAAGCATGACGGGTTATGGGAAAGGTGAATACGCGGAAAACGGCTTGGAGCTGACCTGCGAAATCAAGACGGTGAACAACCGTTATTTGGACGTGTCGATTAAAGCGCCGAGAATTTTTGCGTGTTTGGAAGACGTGATTCGTTCTACGGTACGCAAAAAGCTTACGCGCGGACATGCAGACGTATTCATTTCCTTGAAGGATAAACGGGAACGCCCGACGGCGCTTGCGCTGGATATGGCGCTTGCAAGCTCGTACGTGGCGGCGGCGAAAGCAATGAAGGAAGCCTTTCCCGATTTGACGGACGATATCACCCTTTCTTCCGTTTTGCGCTATCCCGACGTTATGAAACAGGAAGATACGCAAAGCTTGGACGAGGAAATGACCAAGGCGCTCGATACGGCGCTGAATATCGCGCTCGATAAGCTTAACGAAATGCGTGCGATCGAAGGGGAAAAGCTGAAAGCGGATATGCTTTCGCGTGTGGAAACGATTGAAACGCTCGTTGCGGAAATTTCCACTCGTGCACCCAAGATTGCGCAAGAGTATCGAGAAAAGCTCACGGCAAAGGTAAAGGATTATCTCGACGGTGTACAAGTGGACGAGGGTAGACTTTTGACGGAAGTCGCCGTGTTTACGGACAAGAGCAATATTGACGAGGAGCTTACTCGTTTGCGTTCGCACATCGAGCAATTCCGTTCGATTTCCGAAGAGGGGATCGTGGGCAGAAAGCTTGATTTCTTGGTGCAGGAATTTAACCGTGAGGCGAATACGACTTGCTCTAAGAGCAATGACGTGACCATCACGCGCGCAGGGCTTGCGCTCAAAAATGAAATCGAAAAAATTCGCGAACAAGTGCAAAATTTGGAGTGACGTATGAAACACGTATTATTGGCAGTGTCCGGGCCTTCGGGAGTCGGCAAGGGCACGATGGTGAAAACGTTGATAAGCCGAAGAGAGGACGTGGTGGAATCGGTGTCTTGCACCACCCGCGCGCCTCGTGAAGGGGAAGTGGACGGCAAGCATTATTTCTTCCTTTCCAGGGAAGAATTTGAACGCCGCATTCGTGAGGACGATTTTTTGGAGTATGACGAGCATTTCGGGAACTATTACGGTACGCCGAAATCCTTTGTCCGTGATACCTTGAAAACGAAGTCGGTAATTATGGAAATCGACGTCGTGGGGGCGCTCAATGCGAAAAAGACGTTTCCCGAGTGCGTACTCGTGATGGTAGTACCCCCGTCGGTGGAAGAATTAAAACGCCGTTTGTCGGGCAGGGGCTCGGAAACGGAAGAGCAAATTTTAGGCAGACTTGCGCGAATGGACTATGAGCTTTCGCACAAGGACGAATACGACCATATCATCGTCAACGACGATTTGGAAAAAGCCATCGCGGATTTGATGAAAATCATCGACGGCGAATAAATTTAGAAAAAAATAACACAATAAAGGAGTGAAAAAATATGATTAACGAACCTTCAGTAGACGTAATGATCAGAAAACTTGGGACGGAAGAAGAGCCCATTAGCCGTTATGCGCTTTGCACGATCGCCGCAAAACGCGCTCGTCAAATTATCGAGATGGAAAAGAATCTCGGCGTGCACGATTCCACGGGTAAGGACAAGGAACTTTTGTCCGCTTGTAAGGATATTGCGGACGGCAAAGTGATTGTAGCGAAAGACTAAACGAATTGTCCTGACCTTTGTCGGGACAATTTTTCTCACGCGCAAAAAATGAGCAAAGAATCGAGCAAGGGGAGCGTATGATAGCGGAAGTAATCGTCGATATAGCGGCGAGCGAAACGGATAGAATATTTGATTATCTCTGCGACGAGGATACCATCGTCGGCAGCCGTGTCCGCGCGCCCTTTGGCGGTAAGACTGTACCTGGGTTTGTTATGCGGTTGAAGGAAACCTCAAACCTGTCCGAGCATAAGCTCAAAAGGGTGTATCCTACGCCCGACGAGCTGCCTGCGCTCAATGCGGAGTGTCTTGCTTTGGCGGAGAAAATCACCGCACGCTACCGCGTACCCAAGGCGCTTACTTTGCGCCTCTTTTTGCCGTCGGAAATGCGTACGGGCAAGGTGCGAGAGCTTACGAGAAATTATGCAGAGCTGACAATGCCCGTTGCGGAAATGAAATTCCGTGCCGGTTCGAAAAACCAAGTCGGGGCGGCGGAATATTTGGAACAAAACGGCAAGAGCGATTGCGCGTATTTGAACACTCTTTTCCCCGGCGGTGTTTCCGCATTAGAGAAAAAAGGGTACGTGAAAATCACGAAAGAGCAAATTTTGCGTGATCCGTACAAGGAAGTGGTTTCCGAAAACGTGGAGCGCACACTCACGCCCGACCAAGAACGGGCGGTCAAGACGATCGAGACGGATTCTCGCACGGTGCAGCTTTTGCACGGCGTGACGGGGAGTGGTAAAACGGAGATTTATCTTACCCTCATTGCAAAATGTTTGCGAGAAGGGAAATCTTCCATTTTCCTTGTGCCGGAAATTTCCTTGACGCCGCAAATGCTTTCCCAGCTTCGGGCGAGGTTTGGTAGACAAGCGGCGATCTTGCATAGCGGACTTTCCGCAGGCGAACGTTTTGACGAGTGGTGGCGGTTGCGCACGGGCGAAGCAAAAATCGCAATCGGCGCAAGAAGCGCTATCTTTTCCCCGCTTGAAAATCTCGGCGTTATCATCATCGACGAGGAACACGATTCGAGCTATTCGAGCGAGTCTGCGCCAAGATACAATACCTTTGATATTGCTTTGCTTCGTGCAAAAAAGAACGGCTGCAAGCTCGTTTTGGGGAGTGCAACGCCTGCCGTTGATACCTATAAACGCGCGGTGGAAAGAGAGTTTTCGCTCATTCGCTTGGAGAAACGTATCAATCAAAAGCCGTTGCCTGAAATCACGATTGCAGATATGCGCCGAGAGGTGCGCAGGGGGAATAGCTCCGCCTTTTCTGGGGTACTCAAAGAGGAGCTTTCCAAATGTCTTGCGTCGGGCAATCAAGCGATTTTGTTTTTGAATCGGCGTGGGTATTCGCAGACGGTGATTTGCAAGGAGTGCGGCTACGTGGCAAAGTGCGAGGCTTGCGACGTTTCCCTGACCTATCATCGCGACGAGGACTGCTTAAAATGCCACTATTGCGGCACGAAATACAATATGCTTTCCGCTTGCCCTGATTGCGGCGGCAAAAAGCTCTCGTATGCAGGTACTGGCACGCAAAGGATTGTGGCGGACTTGCAAAAGCTCTATCCCACCGCACGAATTCTTCGTATGGACAACGATACGACGAGCGGTAAGGAAGGGCATTATAAGATACTCAAAACCTTTGCCGAGCATAAGGCGGATATTCTTGTCGGTACGCAAATGATTGCAAAGGGACACGATTTTCCTGCGGTCACGCTCGTGGGGATTTTGGATGCGGATATGAGCTTGCATTTTTCCGATTATCGGAGCGGCGAGCGTACCTTTCAGCTCTTGACACAGGTCGCAGGAAGAAGCGGTCGCGCGGAAGAAAAGGGAAAGGTTGTGCTGCAAACGTTCGATCCTGAAAACGACGTTTTGCGGTTTGCGACAACCTATGATTATCAAGGCTTTTACGAGAATGAAATTTCCTTGCGCGCGGCAATGGCGTTTCCGCCCTATTCAAAAATCGTGCGGGTGCTTGTGACGGGCGAAGATGATAAAAAAACCATCGAGGCATTGAAGGAAGTGTATTTCTCGCTTGAAAAGATTTACACGGAAAATATGGACAAATTCCTTTTCTTCAATAAAATGCGTTCGCCGATTAAACGGATACAAAACAAACACCGCTATCAAGTGCTGATGCGCCTTTCGGACACGTCGGTGCTGCCTGCGATTTACGAGGCTTGCGCAGAGGCGAGAACGCGCGACGTGCTGGTGAGCGTGGAAGAAAATCCTGCGAATTTGAGTTAGGTGGCGGGCCGCCACGGGCAAGTCAAGAACGAAAAGTGTTCTTTGGACAAAAATAGAGTTTTACTACAAATAAGGAGTATTTACAATGGCAATACGCAACGTAGTGCAAGTCGGCGACGACGTATTAAGACAAAGATGCAACGAGGTGACGGAGTTTGACGAAAAGCTCCACGCGCTTTTGGATGATATGAAGGAAACGGTGAAAAAGGAGCAGGGCGCAGGTCTTGCCGCGCCCCAAGTGGGCGTACTTCGCCGTGTGGTGGTTGTAGACGTGGAAGAGGGGTATTTCGAGTTTATCAACCCCGTACTTCTGCAACAGAAAGGGGAACAATCAGGCTGGGAAGGCTGTCTTTCCGTGCGTGGAAAGAGCGGTATTGTTTCTCGGCCGATGAAAGTCACGCTTGCTTTCCAAGATAGATACGGCGAAAAGTACGTCTTGAAAGCCAAAGGCTTTTTCGCGCGTGCGATTTGTCACGAGCTCGACCATTTGGATGGGGTGTTGTATATAGACAAGGCCGTTCAAATAGAGAAAAATTAAAAACGACGTATTTGCGTCGCATTTCTTCGTTGCCGCTCGGTCACGTACTGCTCGGTACGTTC
>JAZORL010000145.1:0-12163 GCA_045656625.1 Candidatus Scatosoma sp.
TAATAGAACGAATAACATCTATCCCGTAGATACGGCAAGCGGTTGGCTTGCAAACAGCGATCAATGCCGTCCTGTATTTGTAGAATCGGTTGCTGACGGTATTTACGTAACGGTATTGCACGCGTTCTCGACAACGAATTATAAAATTACGTTAAAATCTGGGTTTGACCTTGTAAATGCAGATGGCGGAGTTTATACAATCAGCGGAGACGTAAGCTTTAATTATAATGCAGGCAGCGTTTCAAAAATCCAGCAATACACCCTTTCCTTTGAGGGCTTGGACGATACGTTTACGGTAATTGGCGGTGAAGCGATTGGTACGCTTCCTGAACTTCCTGAAGTGGAAGGTGAAGTGGTGCTCGGTTGGGCAATCGACGGCGTGGCAATCGATGAAACCACCGTTTGGACGTATACTGAAAACAAGACGGCTACGCTTCGTTACGCACAGCAATATACTCTTTTCTTTGAGAGCTTGGACGATACGCTTACCGTAATAGATAATCAAGCCATCGGCGAGCTTCCCGAAGTACCTGCAAAGGACGGTTGTGAAGGGGTATGGACGATTGACGGCGTAGAAATTACGGCGGACACGGTTTATACCTACGGTGCGGATAAGACGGCTGTGGCGGTTTATACCAAAAACATCAACAAGCTGCTTGGCTTGGATGATCAAAACGAAGCTTACGGTAACGGCGATTATTGCTTTGTTGCTCAAATTAACGGGGCTTGGTTCAACGCAAATCAAAGCGTGAGCGGTGTATGGAATATTAATAAAGATACATTGACGAGCGCAAATGCTGGCGTAGATATTATGGAATATATCTACGTTAAGGACAACGTATCGGCAAGAGCGCATTCGGACGCTAATGCACAAAGCAACCAATACGTAGGTAATGGCGGATGGCTTGAAAATGGGTATGCATGTGCCCCCATATTTGTTGAATCGACGACTGAAGGGCTTTGGATTAGAATCGATAAAGACTTCGCAGGCAATTATTTCGAAATTGTCTTCAAAGCAGGCTTTAGACTTGTGGATACCGAAGATGCGGTTGTATATTTGACCGAAGACGTTACTTATAAGTATATAAATGACGGCACGACAGTCACGTTTGCAAAGGGCGAAATCACCGACGCAGATTTGGATAATCTTGAAGGTCAGCAAGTCACTCTTATGAACGGCGAGACGACCCATTTCGATGCAAACAAGCGTCAGTTGGTATTGCCCACGATAGATCCCGTTATCGTTGACGAAGGACTTTCGCAGGTATTTATCGGTTGGACGACGGATACGGGTACGGTTTCCGATTTGTATCCTGCAGGATATAAATTGATTCCTGACTCGGCAACCACCTTATATGCAGTATGGCTTGGTTTTGAAATGCAAGACGGTGCGGCGGTACGTTTGACGTCTGGATCGAGCGGCATTCGTTTCCTTGTAGATATCGATAAGGGCGGATATGACGCTGGTGTGAATTTAGGCTTAATTTCGGACGTTGGTACGATTCTTGTGCCTACCGATTATTTGAAGCACGTAGAAGCATTCGAGCATCGCTACTTTACAGAAGGGCAATACTCGATAGCAAGCCAAAAGGCGCTTGGCGAAAACTGGATTTGGACGGAACCTGAAGAAGAAGGAAAGCCTTGGACGTATGCGGCGGCATTCGTAAATATCAGCGAAGCGCAATATTCGCGTAGATTCTCGGCAAGAGGATACTTGAAGATTCAATATACGACAGGCGAAGGCTACGTATATACGCCGTATAACGAAGAACAGAATGCAAGAAGTATTTACGAAGTTTCCACGTTGGCGTACGAAGATGAAACTCGTCCTGAGTACAAAACGAACGAAACGATTTTGAATTATATCAATAAGGTTGCGGATCTTACTTGGAGCGTAGATAATTACTTATTTGCGCGCAATGAAGACGCATACGGCAATTATCAGATAACGGGCATCGAAATTGATCCTGAAACGGCGAAGGTGACCGTTCAAATCTCGGGCGACGTTGCTTCGGTAGTGGTTAATGGCGAACGTTTGGCGAGCCAAAATAACGTAAACGTGGCGCTTGGCAACTATGTATACAACTTAAGCAACTTTGTGTTCTCGGGGAATGAATTTAGCTTCACCATCGGTGCTGCAAACGACGATTATGACAAGGTTAGCGATGAAACGTTGTATTTCTATAGCTCGAACGAAGACTTGGATTTCTTCTTGAACGATTTCTTTAAGCGTCATTCGGGTTACACGGAAGACGGCGTAAACTTGAAGGTGAATTCCGTTACGGGCGGTGTAAACAGCGAAGAATTCTTCTCGCACGAATGGCTGTCTATGGCGTACTATTGGTACAATAGTGACGACGGGTATGCGGAAGATAGAATCGCGGGCTTGAGAGAGTTCTTGTCCAGCGTTCCCGTAGACGATTACGGCTACGTATGGCAAAGCAACGATAAGGTGCTTCCCAACTACGCAACGTACGATGCTAGCTATCATAGAATGGGCTGGCCCATTCCCCACGCTGGAACGCTAAAAACAGCGCATTGGGATTTCAACGGCAGTGGCGACTCGGGTAACTGGTCGAGCAATGTTGGCGCAAGTATATCGAACGGGCTTTATAAAGCAAGCTTGACTAATCAATCAAGCAATATTACGTTTACGTCGAATACGTTTACGAGTGCAGGGCTGTTGGCTTCTACGCAAAACTATACCTATCGCGCACCGCTTTTGCAAATGGATATCCGTATTGCGGACGCAAGCAACGTGGAGGACATTTATGTTTACTATACGACGAGTTCTTCTAAAACGTTTAGCGAGGACAAGAAGGTTTCCGTCAAAGATAAAGCGATGATTTCTTACGATTATAGCGGCGAATATAATCATTTTATCGTTTTGCCGATGTATGCGGAAACAGCTTGGGGTTCGAGTGAATCGACCTACGTTAGACAAATTAAGATTGAAATCGCATTGAAGTCGGGCAAGACGATTTCGGGCGACGTTGCGTTGAACTCCGTTCGCTTGGTAGCGGATACGAGACATTCGAATAACAACTCGATTTTGATTTCGTCTCTTCGTCAGGATTATGATTTTACGGGCGATTTGGATTACTTAACGGCAAATATCACGCGTGCAAGAAAGGCGATGAATTTCTTGATGCAAATGTATGATTCGAGCCGTAATTTGCTCAAAGGCTCTTACCTTGTTGGTCACGACGGCGATAAGTCGGGCACGTGGAGTCCTGAAAAAGTAGCGGGCAGCATGTCCAATGGGTATTGGGATATTATGTTTATGCCCGAATATGACTTCCAGTCGAACACCTATTTCTACAAAGCGCTTGCAGATATGGCGTACTTGGAAGGCGTTTTGGCAAAGAATAATATTACGGTAGATACGTCGCTCGCTACGATCAAGACGGCAACTCGTGACTGCACGTACGGCACGAGTGCGTATGGCTATACGGCGGATAGCTTGAAGACGACGGCAAATGCGGTGAAAACTGCAATACAAGCAACGACGGATAATAACGGTTTTTGGGATGCAACAGACGGCAGATTCGTAGCTGGTTGCGGCGCCGACGGAAGCTGGTATGATTACGGCTACGTGGCTTGGAACTTGGAGGCAATCTATTACGGTGTAGCGACGGATGAGCAAGCGAATTCCATTATGAATTGGCTTAATAGTGAAGATGGCTTGTACGATTACGAATTTGCGCCGAGATCAAATACGGTTTCGGGTAAAGGATCGCTTAACGGTCAATGGTATGATGCGGATTGGAACTTTGGCGATAACGTACAGTACGGCGGCGCAATCATGTACACGTCCTTCTACGATTTGATGGCACGTATCAATTACGGCGGCGTGGACGACGCGTATTCGAGATTGCAAGCGATTCAAGCTTGGTATAAAACAATTTACGATTACTATGTGGCAAATGGCACCGATCCTAATAAGTTCTATCGTTATTATTACGAGAACAAGGGCATTCAGCTTCAAGGCAGTGGCACGGAAGGCGGACTTGGTTTGGACGCGGAATTCCTTGAATCCTACTTGCCTTTGTCGGCGGTAGCGTACGGGTTCTTCGGCATTGATTCTATTGACGGCAAGACCCTTCAAATTGCGCCGCAGTTGCCTACGGAGCTTACCCATTGGGGTATGGAAAACCTTGCGTTTAACTTCGTGGAATATGATTTAGTCGCGTATAAGAACGGCGTTCAAATTACTTCCGTAAGAGGGGAAACGGCTGGCTTGAAGTTCCAAATCGTTCTCGATTATACGGAAGGTCAATCGGTTTACGTAAACGGTATCAAATCGAATAACTATACCAAGTCGAATGGCAAAGTTTACGTCACTGTAGACATGGGTGCAACGGTTGTGGAGGTTAGATAAGGAATAAAAGAAGCTCGGCAAAGGGGGGCGTGCAAAACAATCCCTTTTGCCAAGCGAAATTTTCCGAAATGGAGAAATGATGATGAAAAGAAATTATGAAGAGATAAAACTTGAAATTGTTGTTTTTGCATGTGACGATATCGTTAGAACTTCTCAAAACGATAACGTAACCGACCTTCCCGACTTCCCTGAAGATTTCGGGTCATAAAATAGGCAAAATACCATTTGGTATATAAATATTAAGGAGGAAAATAGGCAATGGACCAAAAAAGCAAATCTTTATTTACAAAGCTTTTGACAATGATCATGACGTTTTGCTTGATGCTCGGCGTTTGGTTTGCTTTACCTTTTGGAAAAGGTAAAGCAGCGAAAGCGGAAGAAACGTTAGACGTGACGGACTTAATTACAATCACGCAAGACGATTGGATGACCGAAGGCGGCAAAGCAACGGATTGCACCACGTTCTCGATTAGAATCAATAAGGCTGGTGGCGGTTATCTTTACGAATACCTTGTAGTAAATTCTTCAATTCAAGGTTATTGGAATGATAACGGCACGAAATATGCCACAACAAACGGCGTGGATATTATGGATTATCTGTATTTTAACGGTGAATCCGCAAGAAGTATCGTTAGCAAGAATAAAAACGGTGAAACTTCTTATACGGGTACGACGTTCCCGTTGTCGATAGGCGGACAATACTCCCCGATTGCAATTGAAACCAATGGTTCGTTTGCCAAGATGATGATCTTAAAAGAGTGGATACCGCAAGACGGATTTACGATGACGGTAAAGAGCGGCTTCAAGCTTTTGTTAAGCGATGGCAAGACGATTACGACAACGAATGACGTATCGTTTAAGTATACAAACGGCTCGATTGCAAAAGCACAGGCATACACCCTTTCGTTTGACGTATTGGACGAAACGAAGATGGTAATGGGCGGCGAAGCGATTGGTGCGCTTCCCGAAGTACCTGCAAAAGACGGATACACGGCGGACGGCTGGAAGATTGACGGCGTGAAAATCACCGCGGACACGGTCTACTCCTACGGCGTAAATAAGACCGCGGTAGCGGCTTACGTGAAGAACGTAGAAAAAGTGGACGCGACGGCAAAAATCGGCCTTGAAAACCGTTCAAATTGGTCTCCTTCGGAGAATCCCGATCATTTGTATTTCGCGCTTACGTATACGGAAGGCACGAACGGTTGGTTGAATGTACCCGCTGGCGACTTGAAGGGCTATTGGAACGATCATCCCGAAAGAGCGGATGCTAACTACGGCGTGGATATTATGGAATATCTCTATATCAACGATACGTCGGTGAGAGATCTCGTAATTGCGAATGGCAGCAGCCGAACCTATAAGGGTACGACGGCGCCGTTTAGCTATAGTGGTGTATTCGCGGCAGTGCTTGTGGAAACGACCACGGGCAGCGGTTTATTCTTCCGTGTTTTGAATGATTACGTGGAAGACCTTGGCGGTACGTTTAACGTGACGATTAAGGCTGGCTTTACCATTACGGATGAGCATGAAAACGTATTGGAAGTAAAGAAGGATATCGTTTATAAGTATGACGGTGCAAGCTTGACCAAGATCGTGGAAGCAACCCTTTTCTTCGACGGTTTGGATGATACGATTGCTGTCAAGACGGGCGATGCAATTGGCGAACTCCCTGCAGTACCTGCAAAAGATGGCTATAAAGCAATTGGCTGGAAGATTGACGGCGTAGCCATTACTGCGGATACCGTTTGGACATATACGGAAAATAAGACGGCGGTAGCGGAATACGAAAAGATTATTGAAAAGCTCGACGTGACGGAAACGGTGACGATTGATACGGATCACGGTGAAAATCAATCGAAATTCAAAATCGAATTGAAGCCTGCGGCAAATCTGACGACGGATGCGTGGTGGAATATCAAGGGTACTGATTTCACTGCGGCGAATAACGGTGTAGATATTATGAACTATATCTACATCAACGGTCAAAATATTCGCGCCCTTTCCGATGAGAATAGAGAGAATAATACTTATCCTGTAGATACGGCAAGCGGTTGGCTTGCAAACAGCGATCAATGCCGTCCCGTATTCGTGGAAACGACTACTGACGGTGTTTACGTGACGGTATTGCATGCGTTCTCGACGGCGAATTATACCATCACGTTGAAAGCAGGTTTTGCACTGATGGCTTCGGATAACGAATGCTATGTAATCAGCGAAGACATTGACTTCTTGTATATGGAAGGCAAAATTGTGAGAGTACGCGAATACGTTCTTTCCTTCGAGGGCTTGGACGAAACAAAGACGGTGATTGGCGAATTGGCAATCGGCGAACTTCCCGCAGTACCTGAAAAAGCAAACTCGGTAGCGATTGGCTGGACGATTGACGGCGTGTTAATCAACGCGGACACGGTATACTCCTACGGCGAAAATAAGACGGCGGTAGCATTGTACAAAGCAACGTACACCCTTTCCTTTGAAGGCTTGGATGATACGATTACGGTTATCAGCGGTGACGCAATCGGTGAGCTTCCTGCAATCCCTGAAAAAGCGAACGCAATAGCGGTTGCTTGGACGATTGACGGCGTGGAAATCAATGCGGAAACGCTTTGGGCTTACAGCGAAAACAAGACGGCTATTGCGACCTATTTGTATCAGTACGTTCTTTCCTTTGAAGGCTTGGACAATACGATTGTAGTGACGGAAGGTCAAGCGATTGGCGCGCTCCCTGTAATCCCTGAAAGAACGGGCTATACGGTGATCGGTTGGACGGTTGACGAAGTGGCAATCAACGCAGACACGGTATACTCCTATGGCGAAAATAAGACTGCAAAAGCGGCTTACGAAATCATTGAATACACGATCACGATCTTGAGAGCCAATGGCACGGAAGAAACCATTTCCTTCAACGTTGAAAATGCGGAAAGCAAGCTTGCGGAAGTAGTGCTTACGGAAGGGAATGAAGCATACGCATACGAATGGAAGGAAGCATTGCCTACGGCGTTGGAAGCGAAAAATTACGTCTTCACGGAAATCGAAATTGATTTGTTGCCTGATACGAGAATTATCAGCTACAGCGTATCGATTGGCGTAGATTTCGCAGTGAATATGTACGTAGAAGTCGTGGACGATCAAATTCCGCAAATGTACTTCACGATGGGTGAAGAAAGTGAAACGGTAGAAGGCGTTTTGGTGAATGCTGAAACGAAGAAATACGTTTACCGCTTGGAAAATATTGCGGCGTACAATTTGGCGACCGAATTTACGGCAAGCCTTATGCTTGGCGATGTCGAAATCGATTCCATGAGCTATTCGGTGGAAGCGTATTTGAATGAATTGGCGCAAATGGAAATTTCCGACGAATTGAAGACCCTGATCGCGGACGTTGTCGTTTATGCGCAAGCGGCGGAAGAAATCGTTGGTAAGCAAGACGGTATTCAAGCGATTGACGGCTTGACGGCAACGACCTACACCGATTTGGCGGAAACGGATTATAAGAAATCCATTTCGTCGGTTGACACGACCGAAATCACTTCCGTATCTGTTGTATATACGGACGCAAACCGTTTGTCGATTCGCTTTATTGCACAAAGCGCTGAAAACCTTGTCGTAAAGATCAACGGCAGCGAAGTTGCGTTCACGGAAGTAGAAGAAGGCAGCGGCGTATATGCAATTCAAGGCGAAAAGCTCTATATTACGGGCTGTGACGACAGATTCAAGGTGACGCTTTCCGTAGACGGCGAAGTGGTGCAAACGATGATTTACAGCGTGAAATCGTACGTTTACGATCAGCAAAACGGCGAGGACGCAGCTTATGCGAAGGCGTTGTACAATTTGTCGCAATCGTTGAAGGCTTATGAAGGAGTATAAAAAAATGAAAAAGAGATTTTTGATTCTGATTATGTCGGTGTTGACGGCGTGTGCGTGCTTGTTTTCCATGAGCGCGTGCGGTGGCTCGAAGAATGAGAAAGAGGATGAAACGTCTGGCGGCGGAAATTCCGAACAAACGTCGACTTGGGAAGACGAAGATATCACCGATGAAGAACATGGAGAGATCGAATTACCCGAGATTGAGAGATAATTATTTATTGTAAAGAAGCTCTTGAAGCCGTGTCTAAAAAACACGGCTTCTCAAGGCGTATTGAAAAAGAGAATATCTTTATAAAATAGGGAAATTTTTTATGGAAAAACATTCTTTTTGCGCAAAGATGCTTGCATTGACGTTGGGGATTGGTATGATGGCGAGTATGGTTGGTTGTGGAAAAAAGACTGATAAACCTACAAGTAATGCGACGCTTAGGGTGTCGACGTTTGACGAGCCTGTTTATCTTTTACATGAACCTGTGCTGAATTATCTTCAAGCGGACGAGGAAGTGCTTGTCACTTATTATTTGGTCAATGGTATTCGCACGGATAAAGGTAAACCCGTGACGATTTCCTACGAAGTGGAAAATCCCGAAAGAGAAATTGAATCCGCATACGTGGAACTTTCCTTGACGGAAGATTTTGATTCGGTGGTTTGTATGCAAGCCTTTAACGGCTGGAATACGGACGTGAATATTTTCAATCTTCAAACGGACATGCAATACTATTTCCGCGTAGTTGCGCAGGAAAAGAAGGGAGCAAAGCTTTCGGCGAGCGGTTCGTTTAAGACGGCGTCGTCGCCGCGCTTTATTTCGCTTGACGGCGCATGCAACGTGCGTGATATCGGCGGTTGGAAAACGGAAGACGGGAAGACGGTCAAGCAAGGGCTCTTGTATCGCGGTAGCGAAATAGACGGCGGAAAAAATACAGGGCATATTGATTTTTGTTTGAGCGAGGAAGGCATTCAGCAGCTGCGTGCGCTGGGCATTAAAACGGATTTTGATTTGCGCTCTGAAAGTGTGAAGGTGTCCGAGCATAGCATTTTAGGCGAGGACGTTGCACGGAAATTCTATAACGCGGCGCAATACCAAGCAATTACTTATCCTGCAAATGCGGAAAAGACAAGAGTGATTTTCTCGGATCTTGCAAACCCCGACGCATATCCCGTGTATTTGCATTGTACGCATGGGGTTGACCGCGCAGGGAGTACGGCGTTCCTTTTGAGTGGTTTGCTGGGGGTTTCGAAAGCGGATTTGATTCGTGATTACGAGCTTTCGGCGTTTTATCACAACTACGCGCACGTGGATAGAAATGAAAACAACGGCGGCACGATTGTGGGCTTGGCTGACGTGATTGAGGAAAAATACGAAGGGGAGACCTTTGCTGAAAAGATTGCAAACTTCCTTCTTTCGGTAGGCGTCACGCAAGCGGAAATCGACAGCATTAGATGTATCTTTTTAGGTGCTTAATAAACGGTAGGGTACACTCTCGTTTTTAGCATAAAGAAGAAAACGTAACGGCTATTAGCCGTTGAGAGAAAGCGTTTTTCGAGAACGTAAAGAAAATAAAAGTTTAGTGATGGTGAATGGGATGAAATTCATTGATTTAGTCAATATAAAGCAGGGAAGTGCTTCTTGCAGAAGATTTTCACAAGGGAATACTCTGCCGCTTGTGTGTTTGCCAAATGCGCTCAATATGTTTGCGCCGCAAACGGATAGCACGAGAGGACCGTGGTATTACCATCCTTCGGATAGAAGCTTTGAAGGGGTACGGCTTACCCATCAACCCAGCCCTTGGGCAGGGGATTTTTCGTACCTTTGTTTTTTGCCGCAAGCGGATAAATTGATTGTAGATCCTGCTCTTCGTTGGTCGGGATTCCGTCCTGAAAAGGTGACTCTCAAACCCAATTTGATGGAATATGAGCTGTTGCGTTATAAGACCGTTTTTAAGCTCTCGCCCACGGAAACGGGCGCGATTATGACGGTGGATGCCTCGCAAAATAACGGCAGGCCCCTCTTTTCGGTGATCCCGTTTAATTTTAATACGGAAATTACGGTAGATCAGGAAAACAATACGATTTGCGGATATACTTGTTCCTACACGGAAGCGCCGTTCAAAGACGATTTTAAGATGTATTTCCTTTTGGAATTTGATTGCGATGTAGAAGACGTAGTGACACAAGCGGTAGGCGATAAAGCGGACGCGGTGGGCGTGTATTTGTCCAACAAGCAATATACCGTCCGTTTGGCGACTTCGTTTATCAGTATCGAGCAGGCAAAGCTCAATTTGCAAAAAGAGCTTGCGGGTAAAACGTTGGAAGAAATTGCAAGCCAAGCGGAAAGTAAATGGGAAGAACTGTTGTCCAGATTGCAAATTGAAGCTACGGAAAAGGTGCAACGCACTTTCTATTCTTGCTTGTATCGCGCGTTTGTGTACCCTAATAAGTTTTATGAAATCGCCAAGGACGGTAAAGCGTATCACGTCGTACCGCAAACGGGCGAAGTTAAAGAAGGGGTTTCGTATACGAACAACGGATTTTGGGATACGTATAGAACGGTCTATCCGTTGTATTCGATTGTCCGTCCGGAAATTCTCGACGAAATCATAGACGGTTATTTGAATATCTACGACGATACGGGCGTGCTCCCGAGATGGCTTACGCCGTCGGAAGTGAACTATATGCCAGGTACGTTGATAGAAGCGGTTTTTGCGGACGCCGTTTGCAAGGATTTGTTATCCGAAACGAACAAAAAACGTGCGTTTGAGGCGACCGTAAAGAACTCCGAATGGATTTCCGAGGGGCGGAGAATCGGTAGAAAGTGCGTGAAAGAGTATGAAAAGCTCGGCTACGTTCCGTATGATCAGTGCAACGAAAGCGTATGTGAAACCTTAGATTGTGCTTACGGGGATTTTTGCATCTCGGTGCTTGCGGAAAAATGCAATCAGCCGTCTATTGCGGAAAAATTTGCGCGTCGCAGTAAAAACTACGCAAACCTTTTTGATAAAGAAAGCGGTTTTATGCGCGCAAAGAACTCGCAAGGGGATTTTAGAGAGAATTTCGACGAATTTTCGTGGGGCAGGGATTACACCGAAGGTGGTGCTTGGCAAAATTCGTTTGCCGTACCGCAAGACTACGTGGGCTTGGCGGCTTTGTATGGCGGCAAAGACGAGTTCTTGAAAAAGGTAGACGAATTGTTCGCTACGCCGCCTTATTATACGACGGGGGGATATCCTTTGGAAATTCACGAAATGACGGAAATGGCGGCGGTAGACTTCGGTCAATGCGCAATTTCCAATCAACCGTCCTTCCATCTACCGTTCTTATATGCTGAGTTTGGCGAAAGCAAGAAATCCCATGCAATCGTAAGAAAAATAGCAGAGGAGTTGTTTTCGTTTGAGGACAATGGTTTCCCTGGCGACGAGGACAACGGTACGATGGCGTCTTGGTATATTTTTGCCGTTTTGGGTTTCTATCCGATGTGTCCTGGAAAGGCGGAATTTACGGTGAGCGGTGCTATGGTGGATTCGGCGACGCTTTACGTAAACGGACAACAAACGGAGCTGGTACATAAGCTTGACGGAAGAAATAAGATTGATTATTTTGAGCTTATGGGAGCGTGCAAATATTCCAAATAAAGAACGCAAATGGAGCTTTTCGAATCATTGAAATATGAGAAAAATGAAGAAACGGCGTTGACTATCCGTTGTTTTTTGAGAGTGGAAAATGAGGGCTAAAAGCTTGAAAAATGTATAAAACTTGGCGGAGTAAGGCTTTTTGCACGGTTGCCACGCAACCTTGAATCCCTTTAAAATAAAGGGTTGTAAAAGGCTAAAGTGCTTCGAATTCATCTCTGGGTTTTGTATTGTACGTACGTGATTTTCTTTTAGAGAAATTGGTTTATTATAGTAGTAAAAAGG
>JAZORL010000146.1:0-6504 GCA_045656625.1 Candidatus Scatosoma sp.
CGTTTGCGTGCACGTAAATCACGGCTTGATGCGCAAGGGCGAAAGTGAGCAGGTAATTGAAATTTTCCAAAACGGCTTGGAGGCAAACTTGATTTATATTGATGCGACCGATCGTTTCTTGGATAAGCTGGTAGACGTTGCCGATCCTGAAAAGAAGAGAAAGATTATCGGCGGCGAGTTCATTCGTGTCTTTGAAGAAGAAGCGAGAAAGCTGGAAGGTAAGATTTATTTGGCACAGGGTACGATTTATCCTGACATTGTAGAAAGCGTAGGTGTAAAATCCCATCACAACGTGGGTGGTTTGCCTGACGATATCCATTTTGAAGGCTTGGTTGAACCCGTACAGCACTTGTATAAGGACGAAGTGCGCGTGGTGGGGAGAGCGTTGGGCTTGCCTGCGGAAATGGTAGATCGTCAGCCCTTCCCGGGCCCTGGTTTGGGCGTTCGTTGCACGGGTGCGATTACGCGTGATAGATTGCACGCTTTGCGTGAGTCGGATGCGATTTTGCGTGAAGAATTCGATAAAGCTGGCTTGACGGACAAGGTTTGGCAATTCTTTACAGTTGTTCCCGATTTTCGTTCTACGGGGGTTAGAAACGGTGCGCGCGTATTCGATTGGCCTGTAATTATTCGTGCGGTGAATACGGTTGATGCAATGACGGCAACCGTCCCCGAAATCGACTGGGCGGTCTTAAAAAAGATTACCGATCGCATCTTGGCGGAAGTATCGGGCGTATGCCGTGTGCTCTATGATTTGAGCCCGAAAGCGCCTGCGACCATTGAATGGGAATAATCAACGAAATCACGCAAAGCCTTATAAACAGCGGATTTTTGGTTTTCAAAAACGGAAAATGATACCGTTTTGATACCTTTTGATGATCCTGATACAATAAAATAGGAGAAAAGCCTCTCTTATTTGAACGCTTAAAGTTCAAGTAAGAGGGGCTTTTTGTATGCAAATTATGTATCAATTAGGTTGCTTTCGGTTTGGAAAATATGCTTCCAGCCAAGCGACGTATTCTTCGGCTGTGATGTTTCCGTCCGTACATTCGTCGCGCATAGTAAGGGCTTTGTATTTCCAACTCTTAAATTCTTTTTCTTTGAGTTGTTTGGAACGCACGCGCGCTGCGTAACGCTTGTAGTATTTACTGTATATCTGCAGGGCAGGATTTTCATTTGCTTTCGCTTTGTAATTTTCCTGCGCTGCAAGCTCTTGGCAGGTGCGAGTTTGTCCGTCTAAAATTCGCGTGCAATAGTTGGTGTCGTAATTGCCTTTCATAATGAAGTATCTGTTGCAACGTTTGCATTTGCGCATTTTAACGTCTAATTCCAACATCTTTGAAAATTCAAGTTCTAGCATTTCCAAAATACTGGAACACTCATAGGATACGGAAAATTTATAGGGGATTTTGAACATCACGTCGGGCGGATCGTTTTTGAAATATTTTTTTATAAATTCATTGTACTCGCACGATGAAGTATTAAAATCTGTATTTAATCGATTTAGGATGTAATCGGAATCATCGCAGGATATAATAGAAAAATCTTCTCGCCGTTCATAGGAAGTTGTTGCGTGAGGGTGTGTTGCAACATACAGCTTATAGCGTTCTACCGAAGTTAAATGCCCAAGCACAGACGGGTAAAATTCGGGGTCGAAACAAAATTCTAATTTTTCTTGAAAATCTTTTTGAAGGAAAAGAAGATAGCGCAGGTATCTTGCTATCGATTTTTCGTTGACGGTTAAAAATAACGGCGTAAAAATAGCGGTGTATAAGGAAAGGTAGAAAAAGCTGTTTCCGAGCTCATTTATATGTTTCCATCGTAAATCCATATAATCCGTGTACTCGTCTAAATTTTTGATTTTTTCAGTTTTAGTAGGCAATTCGTCATTGTCTTCGTCTGTTGCGAATAATTTGATGGCGTCCTCAGACAGAAAGGCAAATAATAAACTAAAATTGGGGATGTGTTTTTTGAAATCGTGATAGCAAAAATCAAGCAACCCTTCGCCTAACGCAAAGCGGATTGCACTGCCGCTTAAAGCGTTTCCGTAAAATTCGTGATGATAGTGCTTGGGTTCTTTTTCCCATTCTTCAATTTCGTCACGATAACTAATATCGAAGCGTTTTTGCAATTTTTGTAATTTTTCCGAAGAAAAATCTTCGTCATCTTCTTCGTCCTCATCAAAATCCATTTCTTGAGGATAGAGACGTTCAAGGGTGGTTAATCCTTCTTCATATAATTGGGCGAGAGAGGGATCAACCGAAATTTTTACGGTCTTTTCTTTTTGGTCAATGGATACATTGCACTGGCAACGGTCTAAAATTAAATCTTTTGTATTTTGGCAAAGATTAAAGACTTTTTCTTCTTCGCTTAAAGTGTAGTTAGAAGGGTCGAGTTTAGGCATTTTTTTGCTCCGAAAAAATTAGAGAATGTAAAATTGTGCAATTTTGTAAAATTTAAATCACTCCAAGAAGCATTATACAATTCTATTGCGTTTTTGTCAATCGTGTGTATAATAATTTTAGATAATTCTTTTAGAATAATTCTAAATTGTCTAAAAATGTCGAAAAAATGGAGGTGGTTATTTTGAAAAAGAAAATCTATAAAGGAGGTGTAGCGCATGGAAAAGAAGTTAATGGTAACGGCAAGTATGCTTTCTTCATTTTTTCAGCAATAGCAAACGGAGAGGGCTTCGAACGTCTGAATATCTTATGTACCTAAAAATAGTAAAAAAGTCGAAAATATTTTTTAAATGTAGCATTAGGTGCGTTATTAGGCTGCTAGAATTAATTTACAAAAATATAAAAAGTTTTTTCAAATGGCCAGTTAGGTTGTCTATTTAGATGTTATAATCTCGTCGCAACAAAGAAAAAGGAGTGTATCCTTTCTTCTATTCATAGGTTTATTTGAGTTGTTTCTTGAGGCTTCAGTTTTGAATTAAAAAATATTTTTTCAAATATGAAAATAGGCTTCAAGTTTTGATGTTAGAATGTTTTTACTTGCATGGGTAGAGAGTTACAAGCCGCTCAATCAAACACAGTATACCACAGTTTAACTGTTGATATAAAGGTTTTATTTGTTTCCTTACAAAAAATCAAGTAACTATATAAAATAAGGAGGTGTAGCGCATGGAAAAGAAGTTAATGGTAACGGCAGAAGAGATTGCGATTGAGCTTAGTGTTTCCAAGTCTTTTGCGTATAATCTAATTAAAAGATTAAACGGCGAGCTTGCGAAAAAGGGTTATATCACAATTCCAGGACGAGTTAGCCGCAGATATTACGAAGAGAAGCTTTACGGCAAAGCAGAATAACGAAAAGGAGGAATTTATATGCCGGCTTATAAGGACAAGAACAACAAATGGTACGTTTCTTTTCGCTATCAAGACTGGACGGGAAAGAAAGTACGGAAAGTCAAGCGCGGTTTTGAAACCAGGCGCGAGGCTTTGGAATGGGAGCGTAGGTTTCTCTTAAAAGAAAACGGAAGCATGGATATGCCTTTTGGAAACTTTGTTGAAATCTACAAAGAGGATTTGAAAGAACGCTTAAAACGAAGTACTTGGATTATGAAAATCAGCGTCATCGACCAAAAGATTTTGCCTTATTTCAAGGATAAAAAAATCAATGAAATCAAAGCGTCGGACGTAATTGCGTGGCAAAAGGAAATTATGGGGTATAGGGACGATAACGGAGAAGCGTTTAAGCCGACTTATCTCAAAACCATTCATAATCAGCTCAGTGCGATTTTTAATCACGCAGTACGGTATTACGAGTTGCCCAGCAACCCTGCCGCCAAAGCAGGGAATATGGGAAAAGAAAAAACAGCGGAAATGCTGTTTTGGACAAAGGAAGAATATATGGCGTTTGTTGAAGAAATTATGGACAAGCCCATTTCTTATTACGCATTTGAAATGCTGTACTGGTGCGGTTTGCGAATGGGGGAATTGCTTGCGCT
This sequence comes from Candidatus Scatosoma sp., assembly GCA_045656625.1. Taxonomy (GTDB): domain Bacteria; phylum Bacillota; class Clostridia; order Christensenellales; family Borkfalkiaceae; genus Scatosoma. The sequence continues at coordinate 3,953 of JAZORL010000146.1, forward strand.
TACGCCCAAGGACTTTGATTTTGCAGAAGGGATTGTGCGCATTACAAAATCCTATCAACGTTTGGAAGGGAAGGATATGATTACCGATCCAAAAACAGAAAGAAGTAATCGCAATATAAAAATGCCCGATTTTCTTGTAGAGGAAATGCAAGATTATATCAAGGCACTATATTGGGCAGAGGAGGATACTCGATTGTTTCCGATTACCAAAAGTTATCTGCACCGAGAAATGACAAGGGGCTGTGACGCGTCTGGGGTGAAACGAATAAGGATTCACGACCTTCGTCATTCCCATGTTTCTCTGCTCATTAATATGGGCTTTTCTGCGGTAGCGATTGCAGATAGGGTAGGACACGAGAGTATTGATATCACCTATCGGTATGCGCACTTGTTCCCGAGTACACAAAAAGAAATTGCAAAAAAATTAAACTTAGAGAGGAATTAAAGATGTCAGAAAAAAATAGAGATAAGCGCCAAAGATGGCGTTGTCATACTGTTGCTGTTCGGCTTTCGCCCGAAGAAAGTAAATTGCTGGATATTGCAGTTAAACTTTCGGGGTTGACAAAGCAGGATTACGTTTGCAACCGTTGCTTGGAACGCGATATCATTGTGCAGGGCAATCCTCGCGTTTATAAGGCGTTAAAAGACCAGTTCGGGGAAATACTCGACGAACTTAAAAGAATCGCAAATTCGGGCGATTTAAGCCCTGATTTGCTCGAAACAATCAATTTGGTCGCCGTCACAATGGACGGAATGAAAGGAGAGTGTGCATGCGAGAAAAGGAAATGACTGCCCATGTAGCATCTGTTGGCGCAGACACAGGGCAGTCACCTCAAAATATTTGTATAGATAGTATAGCACATACAAAAGAAAAAATCAATGATTTTCATCAAATTTATGAAGCGGACGAAAGAAATTTTCCGTTGTCGAAAAATTCGAGAAAATTAAAAACGGTCACCATGGAAGAACTTTATGGAAAAGTATTCGATGCAACTCTCCCGATTATCGAAGGGGTGCTTTATCCAGGGACGTATCTTTTTGCAGGGCCAGCCAAGGTAGGAAAAAGTTTTCTGATGGCGCAACTTGCCTATCACGTTAGCACTGGGCTTCCGCTTTGGGGATACTCGGTGAGAAAGGGCACGGTGCTCTATCTTGCCTTAGAAGACGACTATGCAAGATTGCAACGAAGGTTGTATAGAATGTTCGGTGTGGAAAGCACGCCCGACCTGCATTTAGCGACGGAAGCGAAAGGGATTGATAACGGCTTTGAAGAACAAATTAAAGAGTTCTACGAAAAGTATTCAGACACAAAACTTATTATCATTGACGTTTTACAACGGGTGCGTGAGCTTGGCGGAAAGGATTACAGCTATGCAAGTGATTACGAAATCATTTCCAAATTAAAAAAGATTGTAGACGGCACAGGTATTGCGTTACTCATCGTTCATCATACAAGAAAACAGCAGTCCGACGATATTTTCGATATGATTTCAGGGACAAATGGTTTGATGGGCGCAGCGGACGGAGCATTTATTATTAGCAAGGAAAAACGTACTGGCGACGGCGCTGTGATTGATTTGGTCGGCAGAGATCAGCCTGATCAAAAACTGTATTTGAAGCGAAGCCCAGAGACACTTTTATGGGAACTTGAAAAAGCAGAGAACGAACTATGGATTGAACCGAGCGATCCTTTACTGGATGAGATTTCACGATTGCTTTCAGCGGAGAATCCTATTTGGCAAGGAACGCCGACGGAGCTTTCCGTTTTGCTTGGGGGAGAAATAAAACCGAACGTTTTGACGATGAAATTAAATATCAACGCTGGGCGGTTACAGAAGGAGTATGGCATTTTATATAAACATACGAGAGGGCATACGGGAAGAAAAATACAACTAGTTTTAGAAGAAAAATAGGGCGGTGTGACGGTCTGCGACGGTCGCGACGGTGTTTTGGACAGGTATCTAAAATACCGTCGCAATCGACGCGCATCGACGCGAAAAGGGCGGTTTTAGGTCAGTAACCCCTACACAGCACCGTAAAATTGTGTGGAAACACGCGGGATGTAGCGATTCACGGCACCAAGCAGTCTAATATTGCGATTTTACAGCACCGTAAAAAGTCAGTCAAAAAATCGCTGAATCCCGCTAACTGTCGGCACTGCCGTCAGAAGTAAACCGCGAAATAGGGGCAGTACAGCACCATCGCTTATTCCTGCACACAAATCGGAAACGAAATTGTATCCGATTTATTTTCTTATTTGAGACATTTTTTGCAATTTGATAGGGGCATGTACGAGTTGAAGTAGATAATGTTAGGTATAGAATTGACAAAAAATAAGGAGTTGTTTTTTTTGTGACTAGCACTGACAAATGAAAAAGAATTGCGTATAATGATAATGCTAAACTATCTTGATATTTTTGCCGAAAGTGGCAAATACTCTGCGGTGTAGTTCTCATTGGTAGAACTATGCCTAATCGCGTTACAATTAAACCGTAGGGTATAAGAGTAAGATAGTTTAGCAACTTGCGAAAAGGCATATCTACGGTGCCGTT
>JAZORL010000147.1:0-6095 GCA_045656625.1 Candidatus Scatosoma sp.
CGAGCATTATCCCCATTCGTTCAAGGTAAACGAGAATGCGTTTAAGGCAGAAAAGGCAGGAAATTACGTGATTCGCATTATGGCATACGACGATGCTTACAATTACGTATTGCAAGAATATGCGTTTACGGCAGTAAAGTAAGGAGGACGAAAGAATGACGAAAAAAGGATTGAAAATTTGTTCGCTTGTTTTGGCGCTCGTTACGTTATTTGCCGTAAGCGGTTGCAAGGAAACGCAGCAGGATTCGCAGCCTTCGACGGAAGAAGTGAAGGTTTTGGAAAAGAGCGGATACAAGCTGGTCAACGGCGGTATTAGCGAATACAGAATATTGCTTGCGGAAAACTCGTTGGGCAACGAGTTGGTTGCCGCGCAGGAACTGCAAACCTTCTTATACCAATCGACGGGGGCAACCTTGCCTATTTTATACGGTGACGACGTAGCAGAGAACGCTCCGATTATCAGCATCGGTCAGACCGAGCGCGCTGATGCGGCTTCGCTGAGCGTTGACGGCTTGGAATTGAATCGTTCGGGCTACCTGATGAAGACGGTTGGCAACAGCTTGTATATTATCGCAGACGAGCAGTTTGAAGGGCTTGGTTGTGTATACGCGGTATATGATTTGTTGGAAGATTGTATCGACTATCGTTATTATCATTCGGACGAAATTCGCGTTGCAGAAAAGCAAAACGTAGAATTGTATAAATACGACGACGTGGTAACCCCGACCTTCGACTTCCGTTCGACGTGGTATCCCTCGTTGAATGAAGAGGAGCATAGAAGACGCTTGCGTTTTTTCCAGTTTAACGAAGAATACGGTTGGAAAGCGCATACGCAAACGGGCGTTATCGTAAACAAGAATATATACTTTGCCGATCACGCTTTCGGTGCGACAAAGACGGTGGAAAATGCGGACGGCAGCACGACGGAAGTACCCGATCACTGGTTCTCGAACATGGCGGCACAGCAGCTTTGCTGGACGGCAGGGGAAGAAATGGAATACGTTGCCGCAAGCGACTTGTACAACAATATTGTAAACAACCCCGATAAGTTGTATTTCCAAATCGGTCAAGCGGATAATACCGGTTATTGCACTTGCGAAAGATGCGAAAAGGCAAAAGCGGAATGGGCTATGAACGACGCAGGCTTGCAAATTAATTTTGCCAACAACGTCACGAAGCTCATCAATCAATGGGTTGAACGCGATTATCCCGAGGGAAGAGACGTGCGTATCGTGTTGTTTGCGTACATGGGTACGAACGTTCCTCCTGTTGTGCAAAATGCGGATGGGGAATGGGTAGCTTTCAGCGAAAAGGTGAAACCAATTTCCAACGTATATTTCGAATACGCTCCGATTTACACAAATTATTCGTGCACCTTGGAAGACGTAGAAAACGAGGATACGTATAAAGACCTTTTGAAATGGAATGATTTCCTTGGCGAGAAAGGGCGTTTGATGCTTTGGACGTACGAAACCAATTTCCATCATTTCTTGTACCAATTCAACAATTTTGCGACCTTTAGAGAACAGCTTGCTACGTATGCGGAAAACAACGTAGATTATATCTTCAGCCAAGGCGCATCGTTGACGAACCAGCCTTGTTTCCAAGAAATGCGCTTATTCGTGGAGTCGCAGCTGATGTGGGACATCAATAAAAATTATGCGGAACTTGTAAACGAGTTTATGAATGCGTTCTACAAGGATGCTGCACCTGAAATGTTGGAGTATTACAATTTAATCAAGATGCGCTATGAACAAGCGGAAATACTTTTAGGGCACGAATTCTCGAGTATTTATTCGGAAATAGGCTCCAAGCAAATTTGGACGACAGGTGTTGTGGACGCAATTTCGAGAATTTTTGAAAGAGCGTATGCAAAGATTGCGCATTATAAAACGGAAGACCCTGAAACGTATACAAAACTGTACGAACGCATTAAAGAAATAGAAATTACTTTACTCTACACGAAGTTGAGCTATTATTCTGGAGACTATGCGCAGGAAACAATCAATCAAATGGTGGACGACTTTAATTATTACACGTCCAAATTTGGCATAGATCGCGTTCAAGAAGGCGGCGCAGCATTGCAAGGCATGTTCGATGCTTATAAGAAGTAAGGAGGGGAAACAAGATGAAGAAAAAAAGAATAATCAGCGCTTTGTTGGCCCTCGTTATGGGGATAGGCTGTGTCGGTTTCACCGCTTGTAAGGGAGATAAAGAAAGCTCCTCAACGCAAAATAGTAGTAGCGTAGAAGAAAATGAAGAAATTGAGACCTTCTATTTCGCGGAAAAAAGGGTGGAATTTCCCATTGGTATGGCGTATGAAACTTCCCTTGTGGGGTTAGAAGAAGGAGAAATTGTCACTTACGTTTCGAATGATGAAACGATTGCTACGGTGGACGTCAACGGCATCATCACGGGCGTGAAAATCGGCTCGGCAGTTATCAAAGCGATGACGAATACGGGCAAAACGGCATTGATTGCGGTGACGGTTTTGGATAACACCATGATAGCAACGCCGTATATCAAGCTTTCAAAAACATCGGTAAGTTTGGGCGTCTCGGATGAATATCCTTTATTGGCAGAGCTGCTGTATAAAGGTGAAACGGTAGAGGGCGCATTCTCTTGGGAAAGCGACAACGAAAGTGTTGCTACCGTAGAAAACGGTATCATTACTGCGGTTGGTGTAGGGACGGCAAAGCTTACCGTTTCGGCGGTTTACGAAGGAAAAACAGTGACGTCGATTGCAAGGGTTACCGTGTCGGAAAGCGAACTGTTGATTTGTCCCGATTATGCAGGGAAATCCGTGGTGCAGGGTAAAACGATGCCTTTAAGCGTTTTCGCAATGCAAAAAGGAGAACCGATTACCATCGAGAATGTTGTGTATTCGGTATCCGATACGAAAATTGCGTTGATTCAAAACGGCGAGCTGCTTGGTAGAGCTGGCGGCGACGTAATGGTAACGGCAAGTTTTACCTACGAAGGTAAATCCTACACTTGCGCTACGCCCGTACACGTATATGGACAACACACGGTGACGGTGTATTCCTTTGAGGGAAAAGATAGAACGTTGCGTGGATTGCTGTATGGGGAAACGGTCACGCTTTCCTTGCTCAATCCGATTGAGGGCAGAGTGGTAAAGTGTTGGTACGTAAACGGCGAAAAAATTGAAGGCAATACGTTTAGTATGTTAGATGAAAACGTTGTTGCTATCGCAAAATGTATAAACGAATCGGAAGAGGATTTTTCCGCGAAATTCTCCCAAGGAAGCCTTATCAATACCTCGCAGGCAAAAGCAACGTATAAAACGGACGTGATAATGGGTGCAGACGGCAGTGTCGCAAACGGCGGCGGATACGTGTATTTTAACGCGCCCGACTGGGGTTCGCTTCAATTCAATTTTGACGAAAACGTGACGGTGACGAATGCAAGTAAGGTGCGGATTCGTTTGTATTGTCCTAAAGAAACGATGTTGCTCTACTTTGGCATCGGCGAGAACGATACCGTAGTGGCTGCTGAGGGCGTTGCAGGAAAACAAGAACCGCAGCACGATTTGGCTATAGAAATCGCAACGGACGTATGGACGGAGATTGAAATTCCGCTGAAATATTTTGCGGAAGTCGGTACGGTCGTCAGTGGCTTCTCTATATCCGCATCAAACAACAGCTATTGTTTGCTTGATGATATTTTAGTGCTTTATTAATGATAAAAAGCTTCTCAGGAAGCGAGGAGGAAATTATGAAGAATAAAAAGAACTTATTATGTGCTATGCTTTTAGCTAGTTTGCTTAGCATGACTATGGTCGGCTGTGGAGGAAAAGGCGGGGACGATAAAACTTCGAATACTCCACAAGAGAGTACGAATAGTGAGATAAGCAGCGAAGGCGGTGACACCAGCGAAGGCGGCGACACCAGCGAAGGCGGTGATACCAGCGAAGGCGGCGACACCAGCGAAGGCGGCGACACCAGCGAAGGCGGCGACACCAGCGAAGGCGGCGACACCAGTGAAGGCGGCGATACCAGTGAAGGCGGCGATACCAGCGAAGGCGGTGATACCAGCGAAGGCGGTGAAGAAATTGTACATAAGACCTATGAAGAAATCGAAGATGCTCCTGTAAGGGTGGTAGAACCTATTGCGGAAGGAAACGTAAAAGGTTATTCGGTAAAAATTTGTCCTTGCGGCGAAGAATTGCAGGGGGATTTTACGGTGCTTGTGACTGTAAAACTCAACGGCGCAGAGCTGGCAACGCAAACAGTAAAGGTAGGCGCTGGCTTAGCGGAAGTAGTTCTTCCCACGCGTGAGGGGTATACGTTGAAACTTTATAAGAACGGCGAAGAATATGCTTTCGACGAAACGTTTGACGATTTTGCTACGGTAGAATTGACTTCTCGTTGGTTCTATACGGAAACGAATTACGATTATGTGGCGGATGTGGAAGCAAAAGTCGCTGCGTTGCCTACGGAAGCGACGGCTGAAAATGCGGAAGCACTTTTAGCGCAAATTGCGGAAATTGAAACGATTGTCAATACGCATTACACGGAAGAAGAAAAAGCAGGCGCAGCGTCGTTGGCAAACTTGAAGGCTGCGGCGGAAGGGATTGTAAACGCTCCTGAATATCAGTTGAATAAAAAATTGGCGGCAATTCCCGAAATCGAAGATATGACCGACGAAGGGGATGCGTTTTATGCGCTTTGTGATTATATCACTTATTACAACAGCGTGAAAGAGTCGTTGACTGATTATTCCGAACCTTTTAAAATTTCCATCTATAAGAATTATTTCAGCGGCAAAGAAGTAACGATTACCAATATGGCTTCGAGAGTGGAAACGAATGCAACGCTTGAAAGCAACAATTTGGTGATGACGGGCGCAGAGGATAATACGTATACGTTTGCGTTGCCGAAGATTCCTTGCGCTTTGTACAATGAGCTTGCCATTATTACGGTATTCGGTGAGGCAAATGCTGACTATACGTTTAATGCATACGGAACGACTTTTGTAAATACGAGCAATGCTTGGAACTGGGTTAAGGTTGTCAAGGTTGGTCAGGAAGGTAAAACGGTGAAAGACACCGATACGGGCGAAGATATCGTATTGTCGCAAGGCTACTATCTTACCATCGGTAACACGGACATTGGGTCTGAGTGGTATAAGTACGCAAAACTTCCCGATGCGGTGGTAAATGGTGACGAAGCTTTGACATTCTCGGTAACGACAAGTGACGGTAATTGGGATTGGATGAAGTTCCGTCAGGACGGCAGCATTGAGGCAGATAATCTTATCGTTAAGTTGGCGGAAATTCAAAGCCAAGCAACAGTGCGTACGGTAACGTATAATTATAGGGATGATGCAGGCGAACAAACGCTTACGCAGTACTATTTGGACGGCGAAAGCTTAGTTGTGCCTGAATTGAGCTTTACCTATACGGATAAAATTGGTACGCATACGTTTAGCGGCTGGGGCGAAACGGCGGACGTTGTCACGGGTGACCTTACCTATACTGCAACGTATGAAACGGTATATAAGAATTATACGGTTATCTTCTTAGATGCTACGTACGACGTATTTGAAGAAAAGTCTGACTATCATTATGGCGATAACGTAGTGCTTCCGACGGCTATTCCTGAAAAGGATAAGGAAGGGGATTGGAAGTTTAAATTTATCGGTTGGTTCAACGGCGATGACGAAGTAACTAGCAAAACGTTGGTAGAAAAGAACGTGGAAATCGAGCCTCGTTTCGAGCCGATTTATGACGGCGCTTGCTACGTGCTTACGATTGAAAGTGAAGGCTTGGAAACACAAACGTATAACGTTCCTGTGTTGACGGATTTGCAAGCAGAAGCATTGTCCGTAATTCCTGCATTGGAAAGAAATGCTTATATCTTCGTAGGGTATATGAACAAGGAAACGGGCGAAGAAGTAGATATTGCTAATCTTACGCTTTCTTCGGATATCACGCTTGTAGCAAGCTGGACGCCTAAATACGTTTCTATGGCGGCAGAACTTCCTGCAAGTGTAGAAGAAATTGCAGATGAAGATCAAACGTATAGCGACTTGGTTGCATATTTGTCCTACGTGGCTAACAATTCCGTAGAAGG
>JAZORL010000148.1:0-2574 GCA_045656625.1 Candidatus Scatosoma sp.
CGCGAAGTTTTATTCCAAAGTCGAAGTTATCTTTATCGTTTTATATTTAAAATTTTTGTTGTTGTCAATCACTTGTTATTTCGAAAAAATAGCTATTGCCTTTTTTACGTCTTCTTTCATCGCTTGCATTGCCGCATATTCCACGTCATGCAAATAATTCGTTGTACCGCTTTCAATCGTTTTCTTCGCCGCCATATAGCCCGCCTTGGACATATAGGAATAATAATTGATTTTGCGGATACCGTTTTCAATCGCTTTCTTGAAACCTTCTTCGCTTACACCGCTGCCGCCGTGCATAACAAGGGGCAAACCCGTCGCCTTTGCGCAGTTCTTCACCACGTTGAAATCCAGTTTCGGTTGCGCTGAATAGAAGCCGTGCGCCGTGCCGAACGCAATCGCAAGCGCGTCAATACCCGTTTCCTTGCAGAAAGCTTCTGCTTCGTCGGGGCGGGTGTAGAAATCCTCAGCCTTCGCGCCAACCATTTCTTCACCGCTACCTGCTTCGCCCGTTACAAGTCTGCCAAGCTCCGCTTCCACGCTCACGTTCATTGAGTGAGCCATCTCGGTAATCATCTTCGTAAGGCGTAAGTTTTCCGCATAAGGCAACGCCGAAGCATCCATCATTACGGACGTAAACCCAAGGCGCAATGCCTTATAAATCATATCAAGAGAGGTACCATGGTCGAGATGAACGCATACGGGCACTTTCGCATTTTGTGCCACAGCTACCATCGCAGGGCCTACCATAGAGATATCATTATACACGTTATGCACCTCAGCGTGAGCAATAATTACAGGCTTGTTGAGTTCTTCCGCCGCGCCGATTACCGCCTGCAGACTGTCAAATCCCGTTGCATTAAACATACCGATTGCGCTTTTATCTTCTTCCGCAATCTTCAAAATTTCTTTCAAGTTTACTAACATATTTTATTTCCTTTTAAATCCTTTGCAAAGCTCTTGTATTTCTTTTTCTTCACGAAGCCCGCTAGTAGCATCTGCACTAGACAATGCTGCAACCGCCACTGCAGAAGCAAATTCCAAAATTTCTTTATCTGTTTTGTTTTGGTAAATACCGAACAACGCTCCTGCGCAAAACGCATCGCCAGCCCCTGTCGTCCCTATGATAAAATTATCGGGAAGTGCATAGGAAGGCACACATTCAACGCCCTTTTCGGACACACAAACGCCCATTTCAGGTGTGTGGATAATTACTCGTTCCGATACCCCACACGCCTTTAATTTTTTCGCAATTTTAACAAGGTTTTCGCTCTTCGGTTCTATCCCTGTCAATGCGCCTGCTTCTACTTCGTTAATAATGAGATTATCTACGTATTTTAAGCAAGGTAACACAAGCGAATATCTATCCGAGTTTTCACTCACTAAGTCAATCGAGGTTTTTACACCTTGTTCTTTTGCCTTTTTGAGTAACAATTCACCGTCGCCGTTGTCAATTTTATCGAGCAAGAGAAAGTACCCTAAATGCAACATTTTAACATTCAATGCGTCCATGGGTACATCATTTACGCCAAAATCCGCACTCGCACCCGCGTATGTGAAGAAGGTTCTCTGTCCACCCGAAACGCTCATTACTTCTGTAAAACTCGTTTTATCTGTGCCAACGGAAATATCTTCAATTTCCACGCCATTTTGGGAAAGAACTTCCTTTACATATTCCCCGTTTTCGTCCGCGCCTATTTTACCAACTGCTTTTACCGTCAAGTCAGGACAAATCCGTTTTAAGTCAATCGCCACGTTCGGCACACAGCCGCCTACCGATTTTTGTACGCCCTTTATTTTCGTTAATTCTCCCGCTTGGGGATAAGCAGAAATCTCGTTGATATTATCAACGAGAATACTTCCTGCTATTGCTATTCCGTTTTTCATATTAGTTACATTCCGCAACGAGTGGACCTGCCAATTCTTTCAAGAAGAACAATCTACCCGCAAGAGTAGGAATATAAGACGACGTAATCCAAGGCGTTTTGCCATAACGCAAAGTCATCCAAAGGGACATCCCTTGCCATTGCATACCACGCCCAAGCGTACCGTCCGCACCGCCGATTGCATAATCCGCTTGCAAGAACAAGCCGGGGCCAATCGTGTTCGCGCGGCAAGGCACCAACGTCGTGCGCGATTTAAAGCTGGTGAATGCGTTTTGTTCAACGGTCAAGGGGTGAATTTTCGCCGCAATTCTGTACGGTTGCTTTTCCCATTCCGCCGCAGAAGCGTATTCGCCTGCAAATTGAGGTTCCCAGAATGCGATATGGCACATACGGCCGATACCGTAAACGAGCACGAGCTTAGCGCCTTCCGCCTTAAGAGCGGCAATCTTTTCGGGATAGGTAGGAAGATTTACCTTGGTCGCAAAGTTGCGTTGATTTTTAGGAACGGTCAATTCGCCAAGGGGGTTGAAAAGAGCTTGTTCCATAGCGTACTGGAATGCGCCCGAGTTGTCGGGAGCGAGCGTGTTGCCCTCTGCGTCTGCCCATTCGTCCATGTTGAAGGTGTAGACGTGTTCGCAGGAAACTTTCCATTCTTTGAGGAAGTAAACGACCCACTTGTACATACCCATAG
>JAZORL010000149.1:0-20409 GCA_045656625.1 Candidatus Scatosoma sp.
TTTTGGAAATCGTGTGTGCGCCTGAAACGTACCGGAGGTTCGAATCCTCTTCTCTGCGCCACGCAAACGCACCCATTGACGGGTGCGTTTTTTCGTGGCGCAGAGAAGAACCTTAAGAAACGCCGATTTGTCGGAGGTGACGCTTACGCTATTCCGTCGCTACGCTCCTTACGCGCGAGCGCCGTCCGCACCGTTTTATTCTTTCTTCCACTCGCCACTCGGCGGCGTAAAGCTTTGCCAACTTGCTTGGCAATCTCCTCTTCTTTCCCCACAAAAAAAGATTCGAGGGTGGGAGCCATTTTGCGCCTCTTTCAAAAACTAAAACCGCCCGAAAATCGGGCGGTTTTCCTATTTTTAGCCTACCATGTACGCATTGAATGCGTTTTACGAGCGTTTATTTATCCACGGATTCGTCTACAATTTCCGCATCTACCGCATTCACCGAAACGCTCTTGATGCCGTTCATAACCCCACTCTTGGATTTATAGCCTTCCTCGCTCATCGCAATACTTTCGCCGTTCGACGCAATCAAGCGATAGCGGTACAAGCCAGCCTTATCGAAATAAATTTCAAATTTCGGGCAGGTCTTTGCGGTGGGATTTTTCAAGGTTTGGTCTTCCACTCTATCTTCCGCAATACATTTTACCGCGTGCTTACCAACGCTTTCCATCCCCTTTTTGCAAGCACTCTTCGTTGTGTAAACCTGCGAAGAAACTGCAATTTTTTCCTTATTTGCCGCATATAAACTAAAATTGAAACCCGTAGGCGTTTTCTTGATAACAAATTTTCCCATCATTTTTTCTCCTTTGTTGAATTTTCTATATTATAACACACTTTCCCCTTTTTGTAAATAGGGTAAGGGAAATTTTTTCAACTCGTACACGGTATATAGAAAGAGCGAAAAACGGCAAACCGTTTTTCGCTCTTTTCCTTAAATATCATAGATTTTATCAATCTTTTTCAGTTCGTTAAAGGTATCAATCTCTACAATATCGTCCATTGTGCATTCACGAATTTGGATTTTATAATTTTCCTTCTTATAATGCAACGCCGTTTGTTCCCAATAACGTTCCTTGCCACCGGGCGAGAAGAATACTTCCGCCAAATCCTTTTCAAGCTGCGCACCGTCCTTTTCGTCCCAATAGGAAACGCCGACCATTTGGTGACAGTCCTTGCCGCCAACTCCCTGCTCGTAAATTACGCCGTTATTATCCACGCGGAAAAACCAATCGTCCGTCACGTCTACGGGAATCCCCATAAAATTGCTCGAATATTCGTATTTGCGGATAATTTTCGGGTTTTTCAAGAGCAAGTCCGATTCCAAAACGTACGCGTTTTTCAGCAAATCACGCACGCAGTACGCCGAAGAAATATTGTTGCTTTCGTTGTACAATTCATTGTCCACAAACTTGATCTGCGGATAAATATGCAAAAGCTGCTCGAACTGTTCGCCAAGATAACCGCGCACCAAAATGATTTCGGGAATTTCCGCTTTCACTACCGCATCCAAAAGGGTTTCAATAATTCGTTTTCCGTGCACGCGCACCAAGGGTTTCGGTGTGTTCAAGGTGATGGGTACAAGTCGAGAGCCGAACCCTGCCGCCAAGAAAATCGCTCTCTTTACTCGATAAGGCTCCAACGCTTCCAAGCCCTTTTCCGTAATCGTTTTTCCATTGTAAAGCCCTTGCTCTACCAAGCCTTTCACAAGTTTATTGACTGCGCCGATCGAATAACCCGTTTCTTCGGAAATTACTCTTTGCGACACCCCTTCCTGCTCCATAACCGACATTAAAACGTCAAATTCTTTCTTACTTAACATCTTCTTCACCTACCAAAAGTATTTCGTGCTTTGCACGCATTTTCGCTTCCTGCTTCGTGATATACAGTTTCACCAAGAACGCCAAGCCTTTAACGATTAAGTTGATTGCCAAAATCAAAAGCGATACGATTGCCGTACCTTCCATAAAGGACTGCGATTCAAGCTGTGGAATCATGAGCGACAAAGTCGTCGTTCTAAAATTCACCAAGAAGGATACCGCCGAAATAGTGATCATCGCATTGACAAAATAGTATGCGTACATTTCCACAATCGTCAGCATCGTGCTGGGTACGTATACGGAAATCAAAAGGCGCATTTTGCTAATCCCGAGCGTTGCCGCCACGTCTTCCAAATTGGGATTGAACTTGGAAAGAGAGTTGTACGCAAGCAAATACGGCGACGAGAAGAAATGCACGATATTCACAATCACCAAAATGAAAATCGTCGAATAAATCGGCACGTCCTTAAAGGTCAACACAAAGGACAAACCCAGCACCACGCCGGGGATTGCAAGCGAAAGCAAGCTAATAAAATGCATCGCCTTATTGGAAATATGTCTTCCCGATCTCGACGTTATATATGCCGCAAAATAGGAAAGGATCGTACCAAATAACGACGTCAACAGCGCAACGGCAATCGACACGATCAGCGGCATTTTAAGCCCGCCGGAAATAAGGGTGCGCAGGTGCGTAAACGAGAAGGTTTTATTGATCGGGTATTGCTTGACAAAGCCTTGGCAAGCAAATGCTACGATAGGCAAGCAAAGCAAGAATACCGCCAACGAAAAGCCTACGTACAAAAGAATATCTCTCGTTTTATTCTTTTCCACTTGATACTTTTTCGTGACCGTACTCGCCGAAACCCCCGTGTTGCTCTTTCTCAAATCGAGCAAGAACGCCACTACCGCAGGCGCAAGCAAGACAATCCCAACGACTGCGCCGCTCGAAAAGTCCATAAGACCGATAACCTCACGGTACATATATACAGGCAACGTCATTTGCATACCGCCCGTAATGAGCGCAACACCATAATCCGTAAAGACCATGGTAAACACGGAAATACACGCCGACACAATCGTTCCTTTCATGGACGGCAACGTAATTTTTGTAAATTGACGCCACTTGGAAAAACCCAACACGCTCGACGATTCGTAAATCGTATAATCCTCGTATTGGAAGGAATCGTAAAAGAGCAAGAATGCCACAGGGAAGGAGTAGAGCACCGAGCCCATAATAATCCCCGTATAACCATAAACGTGGATATTCCAACCTAAAAGGTTGGTGATAAGTCCGTTATCCCCGAAAAGCAACACCACGCCCGTACCGTGCGAAATACTCGGCAAAAGCATCGGTATCGAGAACAAAATTACCCACATCGCCTTTAAGCGAACGTTCGAACGGTTGAGCGCAAACGCTAACGCAAACGCCAAAACGACCGAAATGATCGTTGCGATGATCGTCGTAATGAGCGAGTTTTTCAGCATCGGGAAAAACTGCGCCGATTTGAACACGCCCGTAATCGAATCCTCTCGTATTTTCGAGAACAACACGATGATAGGCAAGAGCACCGTCACCGCCAAGTACACGAGAAGGGCATATTTTAAGCCAGAAAACGTCTTATTCTTCCGCATATGCACTCCGCCCCGTGTAGCGCAACAAGTCGGCATATTTCTTATCCAACTGGTCTACGACAAACTCTTTTACGTAGTCGCTTGCGGGATTTTTATAAATTTCCAAAGGCGTATCGAGCTGCTCGATTACCCCTTCGTTCATAACCATAATACGATCGCTCAAGAAGAAAGCTTCTTCCTGATCGTGCGTGATAAAGAGCATGGTCGCATTGAATTTCTTTTGCAAGGATTTCAGCTCCGCTTTCATGATTTCACGATTCGTCACGTCAAGCGCGGAAATTGGCTCGTCAAGCAAGATCACGTCGGGGTTCATTGCAAGCGTTCTTGCAATCGCCACACGCTGCTGCTGACCGCCCGAAAGCTGATTGGGATACTTATGTATTTGATCGGTCAAGCCCACGTGTTCGATCGTTTGCAGCGCAATTTCCTTTGCCTTTTCCTTTGTATCCTTGCGCAGGGTAAGCGCGTACATAACGTTTTGCAATACGTTCATATTCGGGAACAACGCATAGTTTTGGAATACAATCCCCATGCCGCGCTCGGAGCTGGGAAGAGCGGAAATTTCCTGCCCGTCCTTAAAAATTTCACCGCTATCCTTCGTTTCAAGCCCGATCAAAATACGAAGAAGCGTCGTTTTACCGCAGCCGGACGGGCCTAAAATCGAGAGAAACTCCCCTTCGCGCAAATCGAAAGAGATATTATTCAAAATCACCTTGTTATCAAATTTTTTCGTAAGCTCTTTTACGATCAATTTCGAATTTAATACTTCCATAAATCTAACAATCTTTCCTTTTCTTTATCGTCTTGTATTCCCGTCATGTCCGCATAAACAATATTCGAGGGATAGTTTTCAATGGCAATCGTTTGTCCTTGATAGACAAGCTCGGGGGAATAATGTTCTTTGTCGTATAAGAAGAATTCGTTAATGATGTAATCAAACACTTCTGCCACGCCCGACTTACTCTTGTGCCCCTTGATAATCGCCGTACCCGTCAAGGAATAGGGCGAACCCGTTTCGGGATAAATGATTTCAAAGGGGAAATTGTTATTGATTTCGCTAACAGCTTGGAAGGTAAGCGCCAAACCGACTGCGATTTCCCCCTGCTTGAGCATTTTGATAGGACCAGAACCCGATTCTGTAAACTGTTTCAAATTCTTGTGCAGCTTGTCCACGTACTCAATCGTTGCGTCCGCTCCCCAATCGTTGACCCAGCTTTTGTAGAAGAAATACCCCGTGCCGCTCGATTTCGGATCGGGCATTGCGACCAACCCTTTATACTGCGGATCTAATAAATCCTCGTAGGAATCAGGCGTTTCTAACTTGTATTTATCAAGTATGCTACGATTCACGATGATCGCACCCGCCTGTTTTTCCCAAGTCACCCACAAATCGCCGTTATCCTTGGGGGTAAGGCCGTCAAGATACTTAATCTCGCTCTTATCGGTGATATCGCTAATATCCTCGAGATTCTTTGCAATTTTATTCATATACCCAGTTTCCAAACCGACCAAAATATCAATTTCCGTCTTTTTGCCCTCGGTATAGACCTTTGTTGCGGCTTTGCCCGTAGACATATATTGCACCTCGATATTTTTATCGGGGAATTGTTTTTTGAGCTGCCGTTCCATTTCTTCGTTGCGGAATTGCTCGGACGAACAGCAAATCACAATGCTTTCCTTACTGTTCCCAATCACCGCAAAGCCCGTGAAAAAGAGGGTAATCGCCAATAGTGCGATCAAAATTTTCTTCATACGTTATTTTCCTTACTTTATTTGTTCAAACTTCGTGTATTTTTACCGTCTTTTGAATGTCCATATCCCATTTTAGAAACAAATAGAATCCGCAGCCTTTTCTTGTTCAAAAAGACTGGGACTTTCGCAAAATATGAACATTTACTCGTACATTATAGCAATCGTGCGCATATAAGTCAAGCAATTTACTACGTAAATTATAAAATAAAAAAACGCGGAGCGTTACCGCTCCGCATTCCTTTCTATTCTCTTTTATCCGTTAAACGGCATTACTTTAACATTGCGTTATTGCCATTAACCTCTTCCTTGCCGTTGCCGATATCTTCGTTGCCACCAAAATTATCGCCGCCTGGATTAGAAGGATTGGGATCAACTACGCTACCGCCGCCTTCGTTTACGTCTTTAGCCGAGGGAAGTTCAATATTGGTTGCGTTGCCGTATTCAAGCGACAAAACACCTTCCATAGAGGAAGTAACCATTCTCATTTCCACAATTCTACCATCACGCACCTGGAAGTGTATTCTCATGGTTTCACCAAACAAATCCAGCTCGAAAATGATTTCGCCTGCGTCTTTATTGTATTGCACCGTAGACACGTTAAATATTTCATCATAGTTCGCAAAGAAATACGAGCCGTTCATCGCCGTAATAGGGTCTTCATAGACGTTCGCGTAAGGTTCGCATACCCACGTTTCCCCATCTTCCGAACTCCATACGTACCATGCTCCGTCCACGTTCCCAATATATTCGTATGAAGTACTTTCTCCACTCGTCTTATACGAGTAGAATTTATTATCCAAAATGTTAATGCGTTCAACCGTTTCAACGCCGCCTTCATTATCTACTGCAATAGCCGTTAAATTCGTTGCGTTGCAGCTAAGGTCAACAATTTCCCACCATTCTTCTTGTGTAAGCGTAGCCATACCGCCGATATCTTCGTTGCCGCCAAAATCATCGCCGCCCGGATTGGAAGGATGGGGATCAACTACGCCAGGGCCAACTACAACGCCGCCGCCTTCACCCTCGTTTTCCACAGGGGGAAGCCCGCCGTCCGTTCCTTTGCCGTATTGGATCGTATTGATACTGCTATAAACTATGTTCCCGTCACCGTCATATACAATCATGGAATAGGAAACGATTTTGCCGTCCACGACTTTAATTTCTATCCTACCGTTTTGTCCATTTTCAATGCCCGAATAGACCATTACACCCTTTTCTTCGTCATACGTAAGCTTGTCAAAAGGAACCCCTGCAAGATCAGACAAAACATATTCCGCAGTCAAAGGCATTACGTCCATTTCTTCGTAGCAGTCCCACGTTGCATTGACGGACGACGTCCACGAATATTGTACGCCGTCAACAACCCCGACAAAACGATATCTCGGGCCAGACACGCTATCTACGTTGACCATATAAACCTTCCCGTCTTGTATGGAAAGGTTCGTGGTAGACTGTTGACCAAGCATTTGACCGGTTTGCACCCCAACGATATTGGTTTGCGCGCAGGAATTTGCATAAATGGTATTCCATTCTTCCAAAGTTTCTACGTTTTCGCCAAGAACTGACTCACCGCCGATTTCTTCGCCACCGACCGTACCACCGCCAACGTCGCCGCCTTCTTCGGGTTTTTCGTTTTCAAAGCCCTCTTCGTAAGGAAGCTTGCCGACTTTCGCATCGCCGTAGGAAACAACGTAGCTTTGGCTGATCGTTGACGTATAGCCTTCTTCTGCGATTTCCGTCATCGTAGCCGCAAACGAATATATTTTGCCGTCTACAAACTTAAATTTATAAGTCGCCGTGTCCTCTTCATCCGCAAACGACAACGTATACACGCCGTCTGCATAAACCGCCAATGCTTCCCACGCTAAATAATCATAGCGGTCCATTTCCACTTCGAAATTGGATTCCACCAACCCGAACGCCGTGCCGAACGTATCCGCATCGTAATGCGCGATTTCTTGATCCCATTCTTTCGTTTCTTCGTCATAGAACCAATCGTACAAAACGCCGTCCTGCATACCGGTATAGCATTTTGTTACACCACTATACTCTCCCTTGTCCTGTCCTTGACCCGTATAATCATATTCTTGCGTATACGAGCCTTCCGTATAAACCTTTCCGTCCGCAAGCTCAATCGTACCTTCGGAGTCCATTGTGCTCCAAATATTTTCTTTCGCATAGAAGGAATAGGAATACGAGCCTTTCAACGTCACGTTCGGCGCCGAAAGGGTTGCTTCCCAAGCCGCCGCCCAACCCGTGCCAGCTTCAAGCTGTTCGCCAGCAGGTTCTTTCTTACCGCCGTTGCTACCGCCACCACAAGCCGCAAAGCCTGCCGTCATGCCAAGCGCCATTACAAGCACCAACGTCTTTTTCCAAAGTTTCATAATCTTCTCCTTGTCCCCATATTTTAGGGTTTGTTCTATTCTTATTATATAACAGCTTTCCCTATTTGTCAATAGGCAAACAAAAAACTTCCCCCGAAAAAATCAAGAGAAGTTTTTCATATTTTTGCTATTATTTCGTTTCCTTTGCAAGCTTTACGCCGCTTTGCGAACCCGTAGGGTTCAAAATACTATACCCGACGTTGACAAGATGGTCGGCAACACGCTCCAACCTCGTGACCGTGGACGAGAAATACGGGCTTAACTCGACGTTGCATTTCCCTTCCGCCAAGCGCGCGTAATGGCTCGCCGTCAACGCCTTTTTCATGCCGTCCACTTCGTTTTCCAAGACCGCCAATTCCGCAAGCCCTGCAACGTCACCGTCGTCAAACGCTTCCGCCGCAAGCTCAAACATTCGAAGTACCTTCCCCTTCATTTCCTGCAATTCCGCAGTCGCTTCTTCGGAGAAAGTAAGTCCCTTTTCCTGCATTTCCACCGCAATTTCCTCGAAGTTTTCCGCATGGTCGCCGATACGCTCCAAGTCGTTCAACACGTGGAAATATGCGCCGATTGCCTTTTCATTCGAGCTATCCACGAGTGGGGAAAGCTTGATCAAGAAACGGGTGAGGGCTTTATTCGTAAAGTTGATAACCCCTTCTCTTTCTTCAATTTCTTTCACATAATCGCTTGCATTACCGTCCATCGCAAGAAGGGCTTTTTCCAAGTTTTCTCTCGCAAGCGCAGACATATATTCCACTTCTTTTTTAACAAGCATAATCGCAACGGGCGGCGTTTTCAAAACAAGCTCGTCAACGTATTTGAGCTGTCTATTATCCTTTTCCGCAGGTTTATCGGGAATCACCTTTTTTGCCATTTGCACGAGCTGTTTGATAAAGGGCAACAGCACAAGCGTCGTGGTCACGTTAAAGATCACGTGGAACCAAGCAAGCTGCATTTCCCCCGACGAGGTAAGCGATTGAAGCAAGTCCACCGCCTGCGTTTTGAAAATCCAAATGATCGTCGTGAAAATGATCGAACCGATTACGTTGAATGCCAAGTGAATAAACGCCGTGCGTTTTGCGTTTTCCGACGTACCGATAGAGGCGAGCACCGCCGTGATGCAAGTGCCGATGTTCGAACCAAGCACAAGGAAGAGCGCATTTTCAAGCCCCAGCGCACCCACGCCGACCATCGTAATGAAGATACCCGTTGCCGCCGACGAGCTTTGAATAATCGCCGTAAAAATTGCGCCGAGCACAACGAGCAATAACGGGAAATCTACTTTTTGAAACAGCTTTTGGAAAAATTCCGTAATTTCGGGATAGTTGTCAAACGCTCCCCCCATAACGTCCAGTCCGACGAAAATTAAGCCGAAACCGCATAAGATACCGCCGATATCTTTCACCTTATCGACCTTGAAAAAGGTCATCATTACGCCGACGAACGCCATCGCCGCAACGGCAAGCTTGACAAAATCCAAGTACGAGAACGCCACGATAACCCCCGTGATCGTCGTACCAATGTTTGCGCCCATAATAATTGCTACCGCTTGGAACAGCGTCATAATCCCTGCGTTTACAAAACCAATGACCATGACCGAAGTCGCCGACGAGCTTTGGATAATCGCCGTCACCCCTGCGCCCACGCCAACGCCGGCAAAGCGGTTTCCGCTGATTTTTCCAATTAACTTTTTCAATCCTCCGCCGGCGCTTTTTTCCAGTCCGTCTCCGAGCATGTTCATACCGGCAATGAACACCCCGACCCCCGCAAGCAGTACCAATACTGCTTTGAAAATTTCCATAAATTTTCTCCTTTGTTTTTATTTTTATTCGATATCATACACATTATACAATTTTTTGCCATCTTTTGTAAAGTTTCTGTAGAAAATTTTCTCAAATTTATTTTCTTCACAACGCTTGACTTTTCCCCTAAAAATGTATTATAATATACATATTATAATCATACTGCCACCGGGTAGAGTGTTCCCCGTATCGTTAGGTCTTAGAAGATACGGCTTGGGAATGCTCCTTTTTTTTGGCATTGAGAAACATCCTATGAAACTTAGAAAACTTTTGAAATTTTTATCCCCGTTTGAATGGTCGCTTTGGATATGCTCCATGCTCGTAATCACCGTTTCCTTCTTTTTCGGGGCGGACCGCTATCCTTTGACACTCATTGCCTCCCTTTTTGGGGTATCCGCTCTCATTTTTATTGCAAAAGGCAACGTTGTCGGGCAATTTTTGATCATCGGGTTTAGCATTTTATACGGGATTATTTCGTGGAATTTTCGCTATTATGGGGAAATGATCACCTACGTCTTTATGTCCCTGCCGAGTTCAATTGTGGCGTGCGTCAGTTGGCTGCGACACCCTTCCAAAGCAGGAAAATCAGAAGTGGAAATCTCCCCAATGAACGCAAAAAAATGGACTTTCCTCAGCCTTGCCGCTCTTGGCATAACGGTGCTTTTTTATTTCCTTTTGAAATATTTTAACACCGCAAATCTGCCTTTGAGTACCCTTTCCGTTGCTACGAGCTTTTTTGCCGCAATGCTACTCATTTTGCGCAGTCCCTTCTATGCAATCGGCTACGCCTTAAACGACCTCGTACTCATCGGGCTTTGGGTATTCGCCTCGATTAAGAGTGTTTCCTATTTGCCAATGGTATTTTGCTTTTTGACCTTCCTCGTCAACGATTCCTACGGCTTTATCAACTGGAAACGCATGCAAAAACAGCAGAAAAATAGCCAATAAACGCATACCTGCCCTATCCATTTTTATGAAATAACCCATTTTCGCCGTCTTTCCTTGATAGATAAAACGGCGAAATTTTTTGTCGAAAAATGCGAACAAATGTTTGACATTTGTATGCGTATGCGTTATAATAAGGCTATGATCTCGCAAGAAAAGCTGACAATTTTAACGGAGAGCGCGAAGTACGACGTGTCCTGCTCGTCCTCTGGGAGCGGTCGGAAAAACACGGGCGGCATGGGCAACGGGTACGTTGCGGGGTGCTGCCATTCCTTCACGCCCGACGGAAGATGCGTTTCTCTTTTGAAAATACTGCTCAGCAACGATTGCATTTATAATTGCAAGTATTGCCCCAACCGTTTGGATGCGGACGTACCGCGCGCAACGGCGACGCCCGACGAGATTTGTGAGCTGACAATCGATTTTTACAAGCGCAATTATATCGAAGGATTGTTCCTTTCTTCGGCGGTAGTTAAAAACCCCGATTACACAATGGAACGGCTGCTTTCCGTTGTCAAAAAATTGCGCACGGAGTACCGTTTTAACGGATATATTCACTTAAAAGGGATTCCCAAAGCCGACCCCAAGCTTATGGAAGAGGCGGCGCTTTATGCCGATAGAATGAGCTATAACGTCGAGCTGCCGTCCGAAAGCAGCCTAAAACTCCTCGCACCGCAAAAGAGCAAGGAAAGCTTACTCTCCCCTATGAAAACGCTTGCCCTGCAAACGCAGCAATACCGTGAGGACAAGAAAAAAGGACTTTTCAAAGGGCATTTTTTACCCGCAGGGCAAACCACGCAAATGATCGTGGGTGCGTCCCCCGAGCCCGACGGACAAATCCTGCGGCTCACGCAAGCGCTCTATCGCAAAAACGATTTACGACGGGTTTATTATTCCTCGTACGTACCCGTCGTGCAGGATCGTTTGCTCCCCGAGGTGGGCGCAGGGCAACTGCGCGAGCACCGCTTATATCAAGCCGATTGGTTACTTCGATTTTACGGGTTTTCGGTGGAAGAAATCGTCGAAGAAGGGGAAAATCTTTCTATGGAGTTTGACCCAAAATGCGCTTGGGCTTTGCGGAATATGCACCTTTTCCCCGTAGAAATCAACCGCGCACCCCTGGAAATGCTTTTGCGAGTGCCTGGGATTGGCGCAAAAAATGCGCACAAAATTTTGCAGGCTCGCAAATACGCCAAGCTGACCTTTGAAGACCTGCTTAAAATGCGTATTGCACTCAAACGCGCAAAGCATTTCATCACTTGCGGCGGCAAATATCTCGGCGCGACGCACGAAAGCCAAGTACGTGGACTTTTGACGGCAATCGAAACACAGGAAAGCGAGGAACAGCTCGACCTTTTCAGTATGCTTTCCACACCGCAAAACGCCTTGATTTCACTCCACGGACAGCTATAATTTTTCAAAAAACCACTACCAGGTATTCGGTGAAAGTATGATCTACGTATACGACGGCACGAAAAACGGATTTTTGAGCGCCTTTTTACAAGCGTTCAAAGACCCTTACGCCCTCGTCACGTCCAAGCAAGCGCAGCTGCGTTTAGGCGAACCGCTTATGCAAGTGGAAACGGACGACCAAAAAGCGGAAAAAGCGGAAAATCGGCTGCTTTCTTTCGATCGAGATTGTATGCACGATTTAGACCGATTGCTCCGCTCGGGCGAAGAAGATCACGAGCAGGTCGCCTTTGAATACCTGCGCTTTTTAGCGCAAAAGAAATCCCCCGTCGGTAGACGGCTTACCGAGCCGTGCGTTTTCAAAGCGACGGAATACATAAAGAAAGTCGGGTTTGAAATCCACCGTTTTCACGGCTTTATTCGGTTTATGGAAACGGCGAGCGGTGCGTTATACGCCCCCTTTTCCCCCGACAACGATATTTGTGATTTGCTCGCGCCCCATTTTAGAAAACGTTTGCCCGAATTTCCTTTCGTCCTGCACGACGTCAAGCGAAAAAAGGCGACCGTGTACGACGGCAAAAATACGTTCAACGCATACCTGCCCCAAGCAAACGTCGTAATTTCCGCCGATGAAACGGAATGGCAAAGTCTTTGGAAGGGGTACTATCAAGCGGTGAATATTCCCTGCCGAGAACGGATTAAGCAAATGAAAGGATATATGCCCGTCCGCTATTGGGATTTCTTGCCCGAACGGCAGGAAAAGCCTAAAGGCTTTGAGGAATAACCTCTAAATTTCCCCTTTATCGCTTTTCTTTGGAAAAATTCCTCTCAAAACGTTGACAAAAAGCGTAGAAATAATGTATAATATCCACAACGGCAAAGGCGCCATAGAGTTTGCCTTTGCCGTTTTTCGTTTTTTTACAAGGAGTTAAGATAGATGAAACTCGTTTCCGATTACTTCGGCTCGATGGTTTTTGACGATAAAGTCATGAAATCCATGCTCTCCGAAGAAGACTACAACACCTTAAAACGCACGGTAAAAGACGGCAGAAGCTTGAATTTGTCCGTTGCAAATGCGGTTGCCTCGGCGATGAAAGACTGGGCAATCTCCCTCGGTGCGACCCATTTCACCCATTGGTTCCAACCGATGACGGGGATCACTGCGGAAAAACACGATAGTTTCATCTCCCCCGATCAAGACGGCAGAGTGATTATGGAGTTTTCGGGCAAGGAACTTATCAAGGGCGAAACGGACGCTTCGTCCTTCCCTTCGGGCGGTTTGCGCGCGACCTTTGAGGCACGTGGCTACACCGCTTGGGACGCAACCTCCTATGCCTTTATCAAGGACGGCGTTTTGTGCATTCCCACGGCGTTTTGCTCGTACGGCGGCGACGCACTCGACCAAAAAACTCCCCTTCTTCGTTCCATGGAAGCCATCAACCGTCAAGCACTTCGCATTTTGAAGCTTTTCGGCAACGAGGACGTGACGTCCGTGAAAACGACGGTCGGGCCTGAACAGGAATACTTCTTAGTGGATAAGGAAACCTTCAAACGCCGCAAAGATCTCGTTTATACGGGGCGCACCCTTTTTGGTGCGGAAGCCCCCAAGGGTCAAGAGCTTGAAGGGCATTATTACGGCGTTATCAAGCCGCGCGTGCAGGCGTATATGAACGACTTAAACGAGGAGCTTTGGAAACTCGGCGTTCTCGCAAAGACCGTGCACAACGAAGCCGCTCCCTCGCAGCACGAGCTTGCGCCTATTTTCACGACGGCAAACATCGCCGCCGACCACAACCAGCTCACAATGGAAATCATGCAAAAGGTTGCCAAAAAACACGGTTTGGTATGTATTTTGCACGAAAAACCTTTCAAGGGAGTAAGCGGTAGCGGCAAGCATAACAACTGGTCGATTTCGACGAATACGGGCGTAAACCTGCTCGAACCGGGCGACACGCCGGGCGAAAACGCACAGTTTTTGCTCTTCCTTTGCGCAGTTCTCAAAGCGGTGGACGAGCATCAGGACCTTTTGCGCATCTCGGTGGCTTCGGCTGGAAACGATCACCGTTTGGGTGCGACCGATGCGCCCCCTGCCGTGGTTTCCGTATTTCTTGGCAACGAGCTGACGGAAATTTTGGAAAGCATTGAAAAGGATCAGCCCCATCACGAGGCAAAGGAAAAGGAGCTTTTGCGCGTCGGCGTACATACGCTTCCAAAATTCCCCAAGGATACTACGGATAGAAACCGTACCTCACCCTTTGCGTTCACGGGCAATAAATTCGAGTTCCGTATGCTTGGCGCAAGCGCATCCGTTTCGGGTGCAAATACTGCGCTCAATACCGCAGTCGCGGATAGCTTAAAGCAGTTTGCAGATGAATTGGAAGGTGCGGAAAATTTCGAAACGGCGTTGCACGATTTGATTAAACGTACGATTGCAGCGCATAAACGCATTGTCTTCAATGGCAACGGCTACGACGACAAATGGATTTTGGAAGCGGAAAAACGCGGTTTGTCCCATTATAGAACGACCCCCGATGCGCTCCCCCATTTCACCGACGAAAAGAACGTCGCACTTTTCACGGCGCATAAGGTCTACACCGAGCGTGAAATGCATTCCCGTCTTGAAATTCAACTCAATAACTACTGCAACCTCGTCAACATTGAAGCAAAAACGATGGTCGATATGGCGAAGAAGGAAATTTTGCCTGCGGTGAGCGAGTATAGCCAAGTCCTTTCGAATACGATTTTGGCAAAGACTGCCGTTTGCAAAACGCTGGATTGCACCTATGAAACGGAAATTTTGACGGAAATTTCCGCCCTGACGGCAAGTGCGTATAATATGCTGAAATATTTGGAAAACTCTATCCAAGCCGCTGAAAAGGAAAAGTCTGCAAAACAGCGTTCGATTGCCTACAAGACGAACGTTTTGCCCGCGATGACCTTGCTCCGCAAGGACGTAGACGCGCTTGAAAATCTCGTTTCCGCCGACTATTGGCCGATTCCGACCTACGGCGATTTACTCTTTGAGGTATAACTATGTTTAACGCAGAAAAAACGACGCAGGAAGTCGTCCAATGGATTCAAGATTGGTTTGAAAAGAACGGAAAGGGTTGCAACGCAGTCGTTGGTATTTCGGGCGGTAAGGATTCGTCCATCGTTGCGGCACTTTGCGCAAAAGCGCTCGGCAAAGAACGAGTAATCGGCGTTTTGATGCCCAACGGCGAGCAAGCGGATATCGACTGTTCTAAACAACTCGTCGCACACCTGGGTATTCCCTATTACGTTTGCAATATCAAAAAAGCGGTGGACGGCGTACTCGAATCGTTAAAGGAAGCGGGCTTGGAAACCAGCCGACAAACGATTGTCAATCTTCCCCCGCGCATTCGTATGTCTACCCTTTACGCACTCTCGCAATCAATGAACGGACGGGTGGCGAACACCTGCAATCTTTCGGAAGATTGGGTGGGCTATTCCACACGCTACGGTGATGCGGCAGGCGATTTTTCTCCGCTTGGAAAATTGACCGTACAAGAAGTAAAAGCCATCGGGAAATATTTGGAGCTCCCCGAAAATCTCGTGGAAAAAGTGCCGTCGGACGGACTCACCGACCGCACAGACGAAGATAATCTTGGCTTTACCTACGCAATGCTCGATCAATATATTCGCACGGGCGTATGCGAGGACGAGGAAAAGAAAGCGAGAATCGATCGCTTACACGTGATGAACGAATTTAAGCTCAAACCCATTCCTTGCTACGAATACAAACCCGAATAAAAGAAATCTAAAGCCACCCATTCGGGTGGCTTTTGTCTTGCAAAACCTCACTTTTTTTGCGAAAAATTCAAAAAAAATTATTAACGAATACACAAAAAGGTATTGTAATCCTCTTTTCTATGTGTTATAATACAAGCAAGTAGCAAGGATACGGAGGTATTTTATGAAAAAAATTCTTTCTCTTTTATTGGCGGTAGGCACTTGTTTTTCTATTAGCGCAGCCCTCGCAAGTTGTGACAGGGAAACTCCTACTGAACGAGAGCATGAATACGACACTGCATGGTCGCAAAACGATATCCACCATTGGCACGCATGCACGGACGAAGATTGCGATAAAACCACCGACAAGGCAAAGCACAACTGGGACGACGGTGTTATCACCGAGCCCCCTACCTCGCAAGCACAGGGCGTTAAAACGTTTACCTGCGAGGTGTGTAAATATACGAAAACCGAACCCGTTCCGTACGTACCCAACCACCAAGTCTCGCAAGAACGCTGGATTGAGTCCTTTGACCCTACCCTCTTAAACAACGTGACGCTGAACGGTCAAATTGTAGATCCGGAAAATCTGACAATCCCCATGAAAATCATGGTGGAAAACGAGAAGAGCTACGAATACATGAAGTTTTCCGAAACGAATAGCGTCGAATCGTATTACGAATATATGGGCGATTACTATACGATGTATAGAAAACGTTCCACGTGGGCAAATTGGGAAAAAGACGAAAACTACGATTTTGGCTATAACGGACAAGTATTTTTGGCGCTGATGCCCTTAACGGATAAATATATGGAGTTCACCTTCAACGAAGAAACACAATGCTATGAAGCAGGTGAAATGCATTGCGAAAGCTTGGCATTCGGCACTTTGCACTACGAAAGCGTTGTGATGAAATTCGAAGACGGAAAAGTCATCTCCATCTCTGCAAAAATGCTTTTTAGTTTCAAGACCTCTATCGGCGGAACGGATATTATGGAATATGCGTTTAATTTTAGTGACTATGGCACGACGACGGTCGATATCGAGAGCATAAAAGCACTCGTATAAATTCTAAGAATGCGGATAAATTCATAAACTACGGCGCCCCTTATCGCAATAAGGGGCGCCGTTCTTTTCTCCTTTCAACGCATATCTGCCCTTCGCATATTGCGAAAATCGGTACGCGTTTTAGATTATACGTTCAATTTTTTTCCGTCCGAAAAGGCGTTGCCAACCTTCTCGCCTAATTTGTAGTACCCATGTCCGCCACAATCGTAGCAAATGGGCGCAAACTTTCTCAAATCCACCTTCTCGTTTTCATCCAAGATTTTCTCGTCCACGCTTACGTTTACCACCTCGCCAATGCAAATTTCCGTATCGGTATCGTAGCTAACGAGCTTGCACTCCAACACAAGCGGCAGCTCCTGAATAATCGGTGCGTTGACAAACTCGCTTTTTTGGACGTGCCAACCCGTTTTTGCGAGCTTATCGGGCATAGTATTCGCCGAAACCACGCCGACAAAATCGGCGGCAACAACGTTGCTTGCATCGGCAACCCCGACCGTAAACGCCTGCGTTTTCAAAAGGTTTTTCACCGTTTTATGGCTTGCGCTTAACACGAGTGCGACTTGCGCCGTGTCACAAATCGTACCCCACGCGGCGTTCATCGCATCTGGTACACCATTTTCGTCGTACGTGCCGACAATGAGCACGGGTAACGGATACATATACGCTTTCGCTTTCAAATTCTTTCTCATAAATTCTACCCCTTTTTTTGATTATAACATATTTTTTCGCATTGTCAATAGGAAATATTGCAAAAAATCGCGGACGAAAATTTCGTCCGCGATTTACCATTCCGCAAAGCTTATCTTTGTACTCGACCGCTCGCATCGCCGCCAGCCAAGTTTTGCACTTCCGCAACGGAAACCATATTATAGTCCCCTTCAATCGAATGCTTCAAGCAGCTCGCCGCCACCGCAAACTCGATCGCCCCTTGCGCGCTATACCCGTTCAAAAGGGAATAAATCAAGCCACCGCCAAAGGAGTCGCCGCCGCCAACACGGTCTACAATGTGCATAGAATATTTCTTCGAGAAATGTGCCTCGCCGTCCGTATAGAGCATGCCCGACCAGTCGTTGTCGTTTGCGCTCTTGCTTTCACGGAGCGTGATCGCCACACCCTTGAAACCGAATTTTTCCGTCAATTTCTTCGCAACGGAAATGTAGCCTTCTCTATCCAGCTTACCACCGTAAATGTCCGTGTTGTCCGCTTCAATCCCAAATACGTCCTTCGCATCCTCTTCGTTTGCGATACAGTAATCCACGTACTTGCAAAGCTCGCCCATCACTTCCCCTGCTTTTTCCTTCGACCAAAGCTTTTTACGGAAATTCAAATCGCAAGAAACGGTGATACCACGCTTTTTCGCTTCCTGCAACGCTTCTATGCAAATCTCCGCAACGTTGTCACCCAAAGCGGGGGTAATGCCCGTGAAATGGAACCATTCCACCCCCTCTAAAATGCTCGACCAATCAAAATCTTCCTTCTTCGCCATCGCAATCGAGCTATACGCACGGTCGTAAATAACCTTACTGGGGCGTTGGCTCGCACCCTTTTCACAATAGTAAATGCCCACTCTTTCGCCGCCGCGAACGATTTTCGTCGTATCAACACCAAATTTTCTCAACGAGTTGACCGCCGATTGTCCGATTTCATGCGTCGGGAGCTTGGACACGAACGCCGCGTCCACGCCATAGTTTGCAAGCGACACCGCTACGTTCGCTTCTGCGCCGCCAAACGTCGCTTGGTATTTATCACTCTGCACGAAACGCAAATACCCCTCGGGAGCAAGTCTTAACATCAATTCACCAAAAGTCACTACCTTTTTCATTATTTTTCCATCTCCTTTTCCAAAGCTTCTTTTACAAAGAACGAACCGCCGATTGCAGCGATTTTATCCCATGCCAAAAATTCATCAATATTGCTTCTATCCACGCCGCCCGTCGGGATAAATTTTATCTGGGGGAAGGGCGCGGAAAGGGCTTTCATCGCTTTCAAACCGCCATACACGTTTGCCGGGAAGAACTTGACCGTCGTAATTCCAAGCTCCAACGCCGCCATAATTTCGGTGGGCGTCACGCAACCGGGATAGTACGGCACGCCGCGTTCGTTGCAAATTTTCGCAACGGCAACCGAGAGTCCGGGCGATACGATAAACTGTGCGCCTGCTTTGAGCGCCGCCTCGCATTGCTCGGCATTGATAACCGTGCCTGCGCCAATGCTCATATCGGGATAGTTTTTGCAGGCGTATGCAATCGCTTCCGCCGCACAAGCAGTGCGGAAAGTAATTTCCGCCGTATTAATTCCGCTGTTTTTTAACGCCGTCAAAATCTTGTCCGTTTCGGCAAGCTCTTTAATCACGACTACGGGAATACATTTTTCCATAATATTTACTCCTTTTTTTTATTCAACTCGTACATGGTAGGCTTATTTCATATTCAAATAAGCAATCGCATTACGATAGCAAACGTCTTTAATCACTTCGCCGACAAGGGCTTCGTCCTGGGTCATTTCCCCTCTTTCCATCATACCGCCGAAATAGTTGCAAAGGATACGGCGGAAATAATGATGCCGAGGATAGGACAAAAGCGAACGGCTGTCCGTCAACATACCCACGAACGCACCGATGTGCCCCGTCGCCGTCAAATCTTCCAAGTGCTTTTCCATGCCCACCTTGTTATCCAAGAACCACCAAGCAGGACCGTACTGGATTTTACCTCTCGCTTCGCTCGATTGGAAACAGCCGATAAGGGTCATAATTTCCGTATTCATCTTGGGGTTTAAGTTAAAGACGATCGTCTTGGGCAACGAATTTTCTTCGTTGAGTCTATCGAACAAGCGAGACATATACTTAATAGAATTGTCTTCTGCGATACTGTCGTACCCAGTATCCAAGCCAAGCTTTTTAAGCATTGCCGTATTGTTATTGCGCATTGCGCCGATATGCAATTCCGTCGCGATATTGTATTTTGCATAGAGCTTGAAAAGGAAATAGGTGAGATAGCCTTTGAAAATTTCGCTTTCCTTATCGCTCACGTTTTCGCCTGCTCTACGCTTTGCAAACACCTGCGCAGCTTCCGCTTTTTCCGCAATCGGATACACGCTTTGCAGGGCAACGTCCGCCGCCGTCGTGCCGACCTTGATAAATTCCTGCAAACGAGCTTCGATCTTTTCTTCCAACACGTCCAAATCCGCCACGTCGCCAAGCTTTGCAATAAAATCATTGTACTGCGCCGCTTCGATATTCATGATTTTATCCGCACGGAAAGCAGGGATAACCTTGAACTTGTACCCCTTCTTTTCAATCGCAGGGAAGGTGGACAAATCGTCGAAAATTTCATTCGTTGTGAAAAGGTGAGTGACGTTCGATTGCTCAATCAAGCTTTGGGGGGTAATTCCGTTGAGCTTGATATAATCGTTGCACCAATTCCAAATCAATTCCGCATTTTCTTCGTTGATTTCAATTTCGCAGTTAAAGAACTCCTTCAATTCCACCTGCGACCAATGATAGAGGGGGTTCCCAAACGCCGTGCCGAGCGTTTTGCAATAAGCGAAGAATTTTTCCTTATTCGACTTGCCGCCCGTAATATACTCCTCATCCACGCCGAAATTACGCATCAAACGCCACTTGTAGTGATCGCCTGCGAGCCAAATTTGGAATACGTCGTCAAAGGGCTTGTTTTCCAAAATTTGCTTTTCAGGCAAATGGCAATGATAATCGAAAATGGGCATATCTTTCGCATACCCAAAATACAGCTTTTCCGCCGTCTTATTCGTCAATAAAAAGTTCTCTTTAATATAGCTCATAACGTGACTCCCGTTTTATAAAATGCAATTTCTCTAATATCTTCGCTCCTACA
>JAZORL010000150.1:0-17107 GCA_045656625.1 Candidatus Scatosoma sp.
ATTCGCATTCGTATCAGCGGATTGATAGCTATTATTGTAGTAAATAACATCTGCGCTCACTACGTACGTGGTATAGCCGTTCGTTTCTGCAGGGAACTGTGCGCCTGCTTTAATTTCTACCGCATACACCGCCGTACCGTGATAGTTTGCATCCACTTGGAAACCGATAGAGTTTGCTTCGCCCCAAATTTTCGACAAAGCGTTGTTTTGATAGATTTCTCTAAGCGTTTTATATTCCGTTTCCGAAGTATAGACGTTTACGTAATCTAACACGTTTACGGAAGAAAGGTCTACTTCCGTATTATTCACAGTATAATCGCTATTGCTGATGAAAAGCAACAATCTTTGTTGATCTCCGCCATTTCTGTTGTGAATATTCGTAACCGTTACGCTTTCCACAACGGGATCAGGATCGGGAATAGGTTCCGTCGCTTGCCACGTTTCACCGTTATAATACAACGTGACTGCAGGCAAATATTTACCGCCAAAAGGTGCGCCCTCTTCAATCGTAAACGTAGTATATTCCTGCCCTTCGGGTACAACCAACAAGCTCTCATCATAAAGGAAGGTGATGGAGTTTTCATTGTCAATCTGCAAGAAGGTCAAGTCACCCAAAGATTGTCCGTTGATTTTTACAAAGTTTCTGAGTGCTGCAATTACCATTGCATCGAAACCGCCTTCGTTTCCATCATACGCTTTTGCACTAAAGTCTTCGCTGAACGTAAGTCTTACCGCACGCGTCGTGCCGCTCCAAACGCTGTTGTTGTTATCGTTATGAATTTCAACGAACGTTACGTCAGGCGTACCGAGCTGAGGCGTTTCAGGTTCTACGGGAGTTTCCGGCTCTGCGGGCTTTTCCGTCGTCCAAGACACCGCCCATCCATTCAAATCTGTATTGGTAGATTGATAGTCCTTATTGTAATAAGTAATCGTTTCACTCACTACGTACGTGGTATAGCTGTTTGCCGTTGCAGGGAATTGTGCGCCTGCCTTAATTTCCACCGCATAAACCGCCGTACCGTGATAGTTTGCATCAACTTGGAAACCAAGAGCATTTACTTCGCCCCAAATTTTAGCCTGCGCGTTGCCTTGATAAATTTCTCTAAGCGTCTTATATTCCGTTTTCGATGTATAAACGTTTACGTAATCTAACACGTTTACGGAAGAAAGGTCTACTACCGTATTGCTGGTCTCATAATCGCTATTGCTGATGAAAAGCAACAATCTTTGATCGCCACCCTTTCTATTGTGAATGTTGGTGACCGTCACGCTTTCCACAACGGGATCGGGATCGGGAATAGGTTCCGTCGCTTGCCATTTACCGTCTACAAAGTACAACGTAACTGCAGGCAAATATTCGCCGCCAAACGGCGCGCCTGCTTCAATCGTAAACGTCGTGTATTCTTGACCTTCAGGTACGGTCAACAAAGAGTTATCGTACAAGAATACGATTCTATTCGCATTTTCTTCCACGAGGAAAGACAATTGAATTGCACTGCTTTGGCCGTTAATCTTCGTATAGGACTTTACCGTCGCAATAAGAGGCGCATCAAAACCGCCTTCGTTTCCACTATACGCTTTTGCGGTAAAGTTCTTATCGAACTTTAAGCCAACCGCCATCGTCGCGCCGTCCCAAACGGTGTTGTTGTATTCGGTATCCACGCTCTCAAGCGCGACCGTAGGACTTTCCGCTTTTGCTGCTTTATTATTTTGCAGGCTGATACCTACGCCAAGGCAAAGCATGCATACAAAAGAAAGAATTGCACAAATAAGCTTCTTAAATCTCATCATTTATCTCCTTTACTTTATTTATTGTCTTGTAGTAATCTCCCATTACCCTTTAATACCAATTGCCGCTACCCCTTCCATCAATTGTTTTTGGAAAAGCGAGAAAAGCACGATGCAAGGAATTGCCATCAGTACGCCGAGTGCCATTTGTACGTTGGGAAAATACGGCGTTTTATCATTTGCAAACTCCAAATACAATGCAAGCGACAAGGTATAATTTGTAGAGTCGTTTGACACGAACATAAGCGGCGTTTGGAAATCGTTCCAAAGTGCCATAAAGTTGGTTACTGCAAGATAGATAATAATCGGCTTTACCAACGGCATTACAATCGACCAGTAAATTTTCAACGAATGTGCACCGTCAATAATTGCCGCTTCCGAATAGGATTTCGGAATCCCCCTCATAAATTGTCTAATGAGGAAGATATTCGTTGCCCCGCCGCCAAACCATATAGGAACCCATAACGGAAGCAAGGTCTCCGTCCAACCTAATTTTTGATAAATGGCAAACAAAGGCACGCCTGTTACAGTACCAGGCAATAAAAGGGTTGACAAAATTAAAGTAAATACAAAGTTTTGCCCCTTGAATTTTACTTTACTCAAACCAAATGCCGTCAAGGAAGACATTAAGCAAACGCCAAGAATATTCAAAACGCAAACCACTAACGTATTCTCAACGTAAATCAACAATTCTGCGTGTTCAAAAAGTATCTTATACGGTTCAAAATTAAGTTTCTTTGGAATAATCGACGTTGTGGCCATAATTTGCTCATCCGTCATAAATGAGGATGTAAACAAATATACGAACGGATAAGCAAAGAATATCCCAAAAAGAATCAAGAAGAAATACTTGGTGGCTGTAAATATTCGCTTACGGATAATCATTTTTTTGCGAGAAAGCATCTGTTCGTTTTCCATATTATGCCTCCTCCCCGTAATATACCCATTTGCTTGTTTTGAATATGCCCACAGTAAGGAGCCCTATCACGATAAATAACACCCAAGATAGCGCCGCACCATAACTAATATCATTGCGCCTAAATGCCGCTTCGTAGATACGAATTACGATAAAGTCTAACTCGTCCCCATTAAGAGACTCACTTCTCAAAGGATAAAATCCTGCGAATACCTGCAATGCATTGATGACGCTCATAATCAGCTGATAAAAGATCATTGACGTCGTCATGGGAATGGTAATTTTGAAGGTTTTTGTAAAATAGCCTGCGCCGTCTAACTCTGCCGATTCGTACATTTCATTCGGCACGTTTTTCATTTGCGCGAGCCACATAATCATACTACCAGGCCAGCCCCATACGCCTAATATTAAAATCGTGGGGAGCACCGTTTTGGGGCTCCGATAGAACATATACGGCTTTAACCCCATATTCATAAGATAATTATTAAATAACCCATACTCATCGGTGATATTTTTCCAAAGCAAGGACCCCGCAACAGCAGGGATTAAGCAGGGCAAATAATAAATCACACGAAAACCGGCTACTCCTTTCGTCTTTTGATTCAGGAATAAAGCAACCGCATACGAACCTACCATACCGATTGCAATCGTTACAATTGCGTAGCGGAAAGTGATATAAAACGAATGCAACGTCTGATCAAGGTGCTTTCCAAAAATTAATTTAAACTGTACTAAACCAAAATTGGAAAATTGATTTTCGGAATCAAAATAACTATACTTGCAAAAAGCGTAAACTAATGAATACAGCATAGGGATCAACGTAAAAATAAGGATCCCCAAGATTACGGGAACACAATAAATGATATTCCCGTAATCTTTCCATATTTTACGCAACCGCGATTGCTTAAAAGGTCGATTCATTAAAGGATTCCCCCATCTTTTACATACTCAAGATTATCCATGTACTTCGAAATCAAGCTATCTCTCTTGGACGGAGCGCCGTTCTTCACGTTCGAAATATTCATAAAGAAGTTACTCATTTGATCTCGAAGAGAGGTTCTCAATGGCCCTTCAAAAGCATTGTACGTCGTCAATCTCAATTCTTCGCCGTTAAACCAAGCGTCATGGTTCATAGCAGGGTCAATCGCTTGTTTCCATTCACCCGTCTCCTTCAAGGATTTCAAGATGGGCTGTATGAAGCCTTGCTTACCGCCAAGGTTTTGCCCTTCTTCGGAAATAATAAATTTAATGAAGTCCCAAGCAAGTTCTTTATTCGTCTTAGATACGCCGTTCACCTTTTGCGTACCATTTGCATGTTTTTTCGTGATACCGTAGCCCGACGTACCCGCCGCGACTTTTTTTGCAGGGAAAGGAATGAAGTCCATCATCACCTTATCGCTCTTTTCATCACGAAGGAAGGGTACGTAGCTAAGCACCAACGGACGGGAAACTACCGTAAGATAGGTCGTTCCTCTTTTGAAGTAATCGTTGAGGTCAAACTTCTTCTCACTGTTAAAGAAATTACTCCAAAGATAATCGTATACACCCTTGTTTGCTTCGCTATCCAAATTGAACTCCTCGCCCAAAACCAAGCCGTCGCCGCCAAGCTCTTCCACGAACGTGGTATACACTGCTTCCCACGACAAATTCATACGAATTGCACGATAGGATGCATAGCTCTTGCCCATTTCTTCAATTTGCGCGCCCAAATCGTTGATCAGCTGCGCAAATTTGTCCATCGTCCAAGTTTCAGGCGTGGCAGGATTGTAATAATTCGCCAAATCAAATCCGTAAAACGTCTTCA
This sequence comes from Candidatus Scatosoma sp., assembly GCA_045656625.1. Classification (GTDB taxonomy): domain Bacteria; phylum Bacillota; class Clostridia; order Christensenellales; family Borkfalkiaceae; genus Scatosoma. The sequence continues at coordinate 4,509 of JAZORL010000150.1, forward strand.
AATCATTGAAAAGCTTCTTGTTATATACAATGGCGATTTGGTTGTAATCTCTCGGTGCGAAATAGAGACCATATTCACCATCGTCACTCTTTTCGCCTACGTAATCGCCGCTGTAAGACGTGGTAGGTCTAAACTCGCCACTGTTCGAAGCTGCGTGCAACATCGACTCGTAGTAAAGCGAATAATCCGTGCTTTGATCCGCTTCATAGAATTCACGAAGGTCAATAAAATATCCGCGGTCAGGATTGGTGAACGTATGCCCATAATCATCTGGCAGCCATACCATATGCGGCAACGAGCTTTGGTTCATTGCCTTTTTCTGCATAAAACCGATGATGTCGTCATTACCAAAATTGGTCACAATAATATTCACGTCGGGATTCTTCTCTTCGTACGCCTTTTCCCAAATTTCCATCATCTTAATTTCGCCATTTTCGTTTTGAACCGCTACTTCTATGTTATATTTCCCTTTTACGTGACCAGAATTTTTTTTGCCAATACACCCAGTCATGCATACACCCATAGAAGCAACTACCGCAGCCAATGCAAGCGTCAATGTTTTTTTCATTTCAAATTTCCTCCTTTAACCTGTTGAAATTTCTTTTCGTTTTTCTTATTTGCCCGAATTATATCTATAATTCAATCTACCAATTGGAGCGCAATCCCCATCAATATAATATTGAATAATGTTGCCCTGTTCGGAAATACCATCAGCGACCTTGAAGTCTATCGTAAACTTTTCACCTTTGGAAATCCCCAAATCGGAAAGCGCAATTTTCACAGCAAACGTTTTACCGTTAAGATAGCAAGCACAATCCGCCGCTTTGCTCCATTCAAACTGATTGTTTGCCGCTACTTTTTCCAACGCCGTCGTCACACCGCCAAGCATCGTAGGCGTTCTATTGATAATGTAATTATAGCCTTCCCACTTTGCAGCGTTGGAGCCTTGGATCGAAAGCAAAATATTGAGATTGTTCGTTTTACTTTCTTCCACGACGATATTTTGGTTTGTCATCACTTGGATATACAAATATTCTCCGTCGTCCGTGACGCTCACCTTTTCAATATCGTTGCGGTTGGTATTATTCTTCAAACGATTTGCCTCGCTACGCGTTGCATCATACCAATCTCTTTCCAACGCATCACCAACAACGTCAAGATAGGTTCTTGCTCCTTCCCATGTCTCAACAAGGGAGCTCGGCGTCATTTTATTGCCACGATATACCGTTTCCGTTGTGTTTTTGAATTTACGGGTGTTGAGCATATTTTGCAAATAGAAATTGTCCCCATACCCGTCCTTCATCATTTCAAGATCACGAGAAAATTCCATATCGCACAAATCCACAAAAGCCACAGTTCCGTCGCCGTAATCGTTCTTGAAGGCAATCCATTCATTCCAGCCAGTCACGAGGACTTCCGAAAGCAAGTCGCGACTTTCATGCGCATTATCCCAACAAAATTGCAGGTTTGTACCTTGATGCGCAAGCGCAATATTATTCGTTCCGTACGTATTGCAATAGTTTGGTTTCTCCGCACTATATTCGTTTTCGTAATAGGTCCAGCCACGTCCGCGATTGTAATTATATTTAAGCGGTTTTAAGGCAGGATCAACGGAATTGCTCATTCGAGGATCAACGTTATCCGAATGCTGTGCAACCGAAACACTCATCATACCCAAATTTTCAACGTCGAAAATTTGTTGTTCCTTGCACCAATCTATCCATGACATATCTCTATATTGTTCCGTACCATATTCCGACCAAGGCCACATAAGGTTTCTAAAACAAAAATAATTTTGAAGCTCAAAGCTCAATTCTTTAAACTCGTTCTCCATATCGATGGCAATAAGCGGTTTATTCTTTGAGCCTTTTCTATACCAAACACTGTCGTATTTAGGATCTTTATAGAATGCATTATAGAACCCGTTTAACTTATCGATATCTACTTGACCTCTATACGGACAACCCGAGAAAAGCCCCATAACTTGTGGAACGTCCCAGCCCTGCGCTTGGAACTCCAATATCTTATCAAACAACGCCCTACAATTCCGTTCATAAAAACTAATATTGGTAAGGTCAAGCGCAAGATAATCAATACCCGACATTGCGAAAAGCTCGAGATGTCTTTCGATTACCCACGGATCGTCGGAAGCATAATAGCCATATAAAGGTTCGCCCCAATAATGCGCGAAATAGGTATTCACGGAAACGTCCCATAACTCGTCGGGGTTTTCTTCTTGTAATTTTGTAATATCTAAAATCCCATTATCGCCCACGTGGTCACTATGCCATACGCTATAAAAAACACCCACGTCCTTATCGCTGGTATATACGTCCGATTCGCCAAAGCTTCTGCCAAGCGCGTCCGTTGCCACTACGGAATTTACCGTCGCCGCATACGCATTGGTAGAAGGACTCTCACTCTTTCCGCCGCCCTTTTCACTTTCAGTAGAACCAGAACAAGCCGTGCCCGTCATAAACACAAACGATAATAGCAAACTTAACGCTATTTTCTTCTTCATCTTTTTCTCCGTTAATTCGTTTTATTCCCTATATTTTGCAAGCTCTACAAGTGCGCCGCCGTTTAATCTCGACTCTTCCGCCGCCAAAGCCATATAGTGGCTTTCAATCGATTCGTCAATCGATGTTGCGACTTGGGGATTTTTCCCCGTCATAATATCGTAGAGCTCGTCTATCATTCTATGATCGCCGCCGCCGTGGCCTTCCAAATCGTCCGTTAAATCGGTAATCTTCCAAACGGTATCTTCTCCGAGATATTTTTTTAAGGTAATGGTGTCTGCCCCTTCGCGAAGCTCCAATTCCCCTTCCGTACCGAAGAAACGGATATCTCTGCCGCCTTGTTTTACAAAGGCTTCCATCTTCAAGGTCGCAGTCACTCCGTTTTCAAACTGCATAATCACCGTTTGGTTGTCCACTACGTTGTTATCACAAGCAAACACACATCTGCCGTAAGGACTTATTTGGATAGCGTCCATTAAAGCTTCTTCCGTGAGTGGGCAAACGTCCGTGATTAAATTAAAAGGCCCCGCATTTCCAGGTTTCCCCATATTACGCCACGCGTCCACATAAATGCGCTTTGCGCTATATACACAACTATCTACGTACTTGCAATTTACACATCTATCCGCCGCACCTTCGGGCTTAAATCCAGGCTTGAAATAGGACAAATTCCCCATAGAAGCAACCGCTTTACATCTGCCGCCGATAAAATCTTGGATCAAGTCCAAATCGTGACAGCATTTTGCCATAATCATAGGCACTGCGACGTCAGTATTGCGCCAATTCCCTCTTACGTAGGAATGTGCTTCGTGCCAAAATACTACGTTTTCGGTCTGGTCAATGGAAACCAACTTCCCTATTTCGCCTGCTTTCAAAAGCTCTTTGAGTTTTCTCATCATAACGGTATAGCGCAACACGTGACATACCATGATTTTTCTCTGCTTTTCATGCGCAAGCTTTGCGAGTTCTTGCAATTCCGTAACGTTGTCGGTAATCGGCTTTTCTAAAACGATATCGTAGCCAAGTTCTAATGCTTTTTTCGCCATGCGAACGTGCATTCTGTCCTGCGTGGTAATAAAAAGCACGTCACTCCACTTCTTTTTGAAAAACTTATCTTCGTCATCAAAACGGTTTTCTATAGAAACGTCAAAAATCTCACCATATTTATGTAAACGAACGGGATTGATATCACATATGTGCGTAATTTTAAACTTATCCGCTAAAAATGCCATATATCTGCCATAAGCTTCACCGCCTCTTCCGCCAAGACCAATAATGGATACACTTACAATCTTATTACTCATTTTTTTCTACTCCTTTTATTACTCTGCCATAAAATATACGGTGGCAAACGGCGGAATGGTTAATTTCCCATCAACAAACGTTCCGCAATCGCTCATCAATCGTCCTTTTTCTTGCATCTCCACTACTTTATCTTCTTCCGTTGCATTAAAAAGGAAAATCATTTCCCCATTATTTACCTGCAAACGCTTTTCATATAATCCGTTTGGAGCATCTGCATACGCATACTTGCAAACGTCCGTATCCGCAAGGATGTCTTCCACAACTTTGTTATACAACTCGTTTTTATCGCTATGATAACCATAACCCAACGAGAAACCCGAAAGATAGAGAGCACCTTTGCCGTATGCCACCTTAAACAATGCAGGTTTACCATCGTCAAAATGTGCCAAAACTTCTGCGTTTTGCACCTCGTAATTCGTCTTAACAGGTCGAACGGTGGCAGTAAAATCTTGATAGCTTACCTTTTCCCCCGTCGAATAAATACGGTGCTTTCTTCTTGCATTCAAAACAGGCTTAAAGTCGATATCGTATGGTTGCATCCACGTATTCAGCGTACGCATACCAAAGCCTTCATCCGCAATAACGACACCGCCTTTTTCAATAAACGCCTTTAACACAGCGCCAACTTCGGGCTTAATCATCGTATAATAGGGCAAATAGAGCACCTTGTATTGATCAAACTTTTGTATGTCGCCCACGCCTACGTAGTCAACGGCATAATTCTTATCGCGAAGCAAACGATACATACCTGTATGCGCATTCTTATAGTAAAAACGTGGACCCCATAAACCAAACGTATAGTCTGGCCCACAGCTATCCTCAATTTCCGAAAGCAACAAACAATCGTAATCAAAGACAATCGCAATTTCGGCAGGTTTTGCTTTGCTATCCTTGAAGAAATCCTTATTTTTTCTCAATTGCTCGCCAAAATCTTTTACCTCGTATGCGACTTCTCTTGGACTACCGTCTATATGCATAATCCCTGAACAGTCGTTTTCATAGCCTACACGTTCCGCACGATATTGCCAATAAACCAAGCCTTTTGCCCCGGCAGCAAGCGCCGAATACAGCTTGAAATTCATATCGAAGTTCGTATCGTATTTCAAAAACATCCCTAAACCAGGATAAATTTCATGCAAGAAATAGTTCTCATCTACCGAACGCAAGAAATCGTTTAACATTTGGAAATCCATGCGTTTTTCATGGGTATCCATCGTGGTGTCGCAAGGGATGGAAGTCCCCCAAAAATCAACGGCCTTCGATACGGTGTAATCGTCACAGCAATCGTCCAATGCGCATTGGAAAGCACTCGTATAGCCAACGTGGGACATGATAGGACGTTCTTGATCATATTTGCGAATTTCATCGTATACGAAACGTAAAGTATCACGCAAACCCGTACCTGCTTTGTATTTTTTGAATTCATACATATCCCAATAGCCGTGGGGCATTGCAGGCAAATTGATTGTATCAAAGCTTTCTTCCGTAGCGCCATAAAATTGATTAAGTTTTTCAACAGTTTCAAATTTACTCTCTAAGAACTTGCCGAAGCCTTTTCTACAATGTTCGCAAAAACATTCTTCAATCGGCTTATTTCTCGGTTCGTTCCATACGTTCCACAAAATAATACGCCCGTTTTTATAGTATCTTTCCACAACCTTATTGACAAAACGTTGCGCTGCTTCTTTAACCTTCGGGTTTGTAAAACAAGGCTTCCAACCGCCGTAAAACGCGCCGTGATACCCACCGCGCAAGCGTTCCCCTTTCGGCCCGATACGAACACCGTCTAATCGGTCGAAAACGTACTGCGGAGCACACTCTAAAAGGAATTTGATAATAACCTTTTTGTCGTATTTTTCTGCTAACTCCAACAAACGGTCTACGTCGGAAAATTCGTACTCGCCCTCTTTTCTTTCGTTTTGTCTCCAGTTAATTCTAATTTGAATCGTATCCAAATTAAAATTCTCCATATTGCTGATATCACCCTCCCACTCCTCGGGCAAAGGAGTAGGAGAACGATAGTATTGTGTAGCATGAATAATTTCGTTAAAAAACATAATATATCCTCTCTATTATAGCACTTATATGCTCATATTTCTTCTAAATTCTTGCTTGTTTTGCTAACAAACAATCGTCAATTTTTTCCATCAACCCCAGTTTTCAGGGAAGTCGGGAAGGTCGGTTACGTTATCGTTTTGCGATGTCCTTACGATTTCTTCGGTAAGGGAAATCACAACCAATTCTATTTCTTCATAAATCTTTTTCATCCGTTTCCCCTCCTTATCGAATTTCCACAATTGCATTGCCAAACGCAAGCTCTACGAGAATTTGCCCGTTTACAACTTCGTAGTCCGTCGTTGCAAAGCCGTTTACGTATACCTTATAATTGCCTGCAGGTGCATTGAGCGCTACCTTCAATTTCAAATTAGTAGCATCGCCTCTAACGGCACTCACCTGCACAGCTTTTTCATAAATCGTCACGTCGTATCTGCAACCGCCGAACGTAAGATTTTCTGCCGTCCAATAATCCAAATCCCCGGGAAGCTTCGGCGCAATTTGCAACGTTCCGTCGCCCAAGGAGTCGATACCAAAGAAGCCGTAAGGAATAGCCGCTACGGGAAGGAAGGATTCCAAGAATTCCCCGTCGATACCAATTACACCGCCGGTAAAGCCCTCTCTTTCTGCTTGACCCTTGATACCGTTTTGCACTCTCCAATATTCGCCTTTGCCGTCGCCGTTCGAATCCCATTGACTATTTTCATAATAATCCCAATAGAAATCGTCGGGAGTAGAGCCAGAGGTTTGATAGTACGCATACACGTCCATATACCAATCTTTAATGGCATTCAAACGCGTATAGGCATCGTCTGCACCGTTTACGGAAATTCTGTTCATCAAATCATAGTACGAAGAGTACATAATCGCACCACCATGCTGTACTTGACTCTTACCGTACTCGCCGCCGTTGTTCGTACCATGCCAAACACCCGTATATACCGAGCTATCCGTTTTGGACGAACCTTGATAGGTCGTAGCGCGAGGCGCAAGCTCGAAGAAGTAAATATCTTCGCCCGTAGAAGTATCCCCTGCTACCGTTCTTTCGCCCGTCACCCATTGCATAATAAGCTTTGCTTGTTCCTCGGTGGCAATGCCGTAATAAATTGCTTCCAAGTTCCATACGACGTAGCCGTAATCCACCCATTCGGACGTACCGTCCGCATTTGCGTCGCCGTAGCCTGCAACAAATCTACCCTTCGTCGCATCCCAGAAACCGTTATTGCTTGTCGACGCAGAAATTGCATTCAGCGTATTGGTTGCCGTAGTCGTCAAATTCAAAGTAGAATACTCGCTTTCACCAAAGCCCTTGCCAAGCTTAACGTTGCTCTGTCTGCCTGCCGTTTGTACGTTGGCTTCGGCTTTCGCTGCATCGCTTGCATATGCGCTTCCCTTTTGTGCCAAAATGTTTTCCAAATACGCCATATCTGCAACTGCTTTGTAGAAATAGCTGTTGGAATGGAAATCATACTTCGGCATGTAGGAAATATCCCAATAGCCGTTGCCAAGGCTGTGCGCGATACGCTGTGCCATGTCGCTTCCCGACTTATCCCCATCATGTCCAACAAGATAGGAGCTGTTAAGAAGATTTCTATCCGCATCATAGAATTGCATCAAGAAGTTCATTGCCTTTCTTGCTCTCGTGATATTTTCTTCAAGGAACGCAAGATCTCCCGTATAATCGTAATCTTGACGAAGGGAAGAAATATAAATCGAGTTGTTGTTCGTATGTCTCGTATCGAGCGAAGGACGCACGTAGCTCAACGCGAAGTCACCCGAAAGCGTCTTGCCATCTTCGGGAATAATTTCAATACGAAGATTCGTCACGTATCTAGATTCAGAATCCCCCCAAGCTTCATGCGCATACATAGGCAAGTAAAGCATATGCTTGTACTCACCGCTATAATCATACTTGATAAACGCATAGTCGTTGACCGACATAGAATATTCCGTCGAACCGCCTTCATTCGTCTTGAAATAAACGACGATATCCTTTACGTTATCCGCGTTGGCCATACGCACGTCTAATTCAAGCAAAGGCGCATAGTAGGTATAAATCGCAGGCTCGTCATAAACGGTAATATTCGAAGAAGAAAGACCGCTATATTTCTTAACCGTATGCGTTTGCGGCAAAGTAGGCGATCTGAATTCAACGCTCGACGCACCATTTGCCGTACCTTTGAACAAGCCTGCGCCGTCCAAAGCCGCGTTTACGTTGCTGCTCCAAGCCGTTCTATCGTTGCCGTTGAAATCCCAGCTCGTGGAATAGCCTTTCGTGATATAGTTGGTTGGTGACCCAAAAAGGCTTGTTTTAAACGCTTCAACGACAACCATTTCGTTTGCCGTGGGGAAAGGCCAGCCCATTCTATGTTCAGCAGAAGCGAGCGTAGACATCGCATCACGTACGACGTCCGTATTTTGCCATACGTAGCCGTAATCGTCCACAGGCACGTTAGCAAGTTTTTCTCTCAAGCCTTCAATACGATTAAAACCACTGTCCGTATCCATCATATAATACGCCGTGGAGAACCATTCCCACCAGAAGAATTCTTCGGCATTTTTCCCTGCGACAACGGAGTTCACCGTCTGCTCTTCACCATTTTCGTACATACCGGTTGCATGGCGGTTGAAATAATCGTTTAAGAAGAAATCCAACTCAGCATCCGAGCTGCGGAAATAGGTGTTATCGTCGCTGTACTTATCGTTAAGTTCCGCGGCAGGAGCCACCGTAAAGGTAAGCGTCGAGCCGTTGATATTCACGTTGTCAATACTGAAAATAAAGTTGCCGATTTGTACGTTTTTCGTTGCACCGCTCGTAATACGCGTGCCGTTGATCATAGCCGAAGTAATGTCGTTGCGGGTAAGCGTAACGGTAAACGTCTTATCCTCCAAGATACTCGTCAAATCGTAAACACCCACAGCAGCATCCGTCTTTGTCAAACCCATTTCGTTGGAAAGCGTAATATCCGCGACGGAATTGACGTATTCCAAAATCTGTGTATTGCTCTTATAATCCTTTTCCGTATCATTATAAGCCGACGTTGCAACCTCATAAATACTACGTGCATTGGCCTCTTTATTATATATTGTATAAACGTACCCTGCACCGCTCGTAAAGTTCACTTTTACATACCCTCTTGCGGAAAGCGAACGTGCATATTGATTTTCACCGATGTTGACGAGTGCCGAAGAATAACTCCAAACGGATGCGTCGTCGCCTTGTTCACGCCACAAAGTAGTCGCAATATCTTTATAGTAGCCAGCGCCAAAGCTGCTATGTACAAACTCTGCTTTCGTAAGATACTCGGTAGGCACGATAAGCGTACCAGTGCCTAAAACGTAAGAACCAAGCTTTTTATAGTCCGCCGAATCCAAATCACTCGTGAAACGGATACCGCTCGATCCAGCCGTTAAACGAACGGAAGCACCATACTGCATCTCAAAGCCCATCCATACGGCATAAAGCTGCGTAGTATCCGTAAGCTTCAGCTTATATCCTGCGGGATACAAATCAGAAAGCGTATCCAAATCCGTCGTCCAGCCTACGAATACTTGCGAAAGCCCATCTTCCACAACCTCGCCCTCAATGGACGGCAACTGGATTTGGTTGCTCATGCCCGACATAATCGTCGTATCGCCATTCTTGAAGATCACGTCGTAATGCGCCGCGCCCGTCAAGCCAGGATCCGCAAACGTAAGGTTCATTTCGGGGGCAGGTGCTTCCTCGGTGGCAGTTGTTTCCGCCACGAAAGCAATATACCCATACTCCGCCGCCGTTGCAAAATATTCCGCGCCAAGCTCATACGTCCAGGTATTTTCCCAACCTGCGATATTGCTGTACATCTCCACCAAGCCCGTCGCTTCATTAATCACGCGGTAAGCAAAGTTTGCTTGATAAATCGTGTTTATGTCAATCGCTACCGTACTAACAGCCGCATTAACCATTTCGCGCGCGCCCGTGTCTTTATTATACTTATGATATTCGATATAGAGCGTGTCTGCAGGTCTTTGATAGTATACGTGCCAAGCCAAATAGAAGGGACTCGTGTTGGTGTCCTCGTATGCTGCATTGGTCAACTTAATGTCAAACGTAGCCAACTCTATTGCTTGCGTATAGGACAATTCCAAAGCAAGGTCGAAATAAACGTTGCTACCAACGTATCCCTTATAATGATCGCCCGAATTCGCAATCTTAATTTCACCCGTTTTGATTGCTTCGGACGCTTTTCCTTCAACGTACAAATCGGAAAGAACAAGTTTTTTGATTTGATCGTATTTCGCCGTTAATTCAACGTTTTCCGTAATGGGCGCAGAGAAATCCCATCTCGTTTCGCCGTTATACCACCCGTTGAATACGTATTTATACTCCGACGTTTCCGTTTTTGTCGGTGCATCGGGCGCGGCAACCGTTTGCCCACCACCAACGGCTACCGTGTTTTGCGTTTCGCCGTCGTTAAAGGTCACGTTGTAGGAAGTATACTCCGTAAACGTACCGTCCGCCGTCAAGGTAATATCCCCTGTCACAGGCGTGCTAAAATCATACAATTCGCCGTTTAAGTACCAATTATAAATATAAATGGTATTTTCGTCGCCTGCTTGCGTCTTACTGTACTTTTCAGGATAAGCAAATACCTGCCCAGACACAACGTATAATTTTACACTGTCTTCCCCTGTTTCAAGCTCCCCTTTAAGCGTGACAGCGTGTATACGCGTCCAAGTCGTCGCAAAGCCATTCTTTTCCGAATTCGTTGACTTATAGTCATTATTGTAATATGCGATATCTTCGCTTACTACGTACGTGGTATAGCCGTTCGTTTCTGCAGGGAACTGTGCACCTGCTTTAATTTCTACTGCGTAAACTGCCGTACCGTGATAATTTGCATCCACAGCAAAACCAACAGAGTTTGCTTCGCCCCAAATTTGAGCCTGCGCGTTGCCTTGATAGATTTCTCTAAGCGTCTTATATTCCGTTTCCGAAGTATAGACGTATACGTAATCCAATACGTTCGTATTTGCAATCTTTGCGGTGATATCCGCATTTGCGGTAGCATAATCGCTATTGCTGATGAAAAGCAACAATCTTTGATCGCTGCCCTTTCTATTTTGGATATCCGTAATCGTTACACTTTCTTCGACGGGTTTGTTTTCGCACCACTTACCGTTTACTAAGTACAACGTGACTGCAGGCAAATAACGTCCACCGAAAGGCGCACCTTCTTCAATCGTAAACGTCGTATAGTCTTGACCTGCAGGTACAGCTAACAAACTCTCATCATAAAGGAAGGTAATGGAGTTTTCGTTATCTACCTGCAAGAAGGTCATGTTGCCCAAAGATTGCCCGTTGATTTTTGTAAAATATCTAACGTCGGCAATTATCGGCGCATCAAATCCGCCGTCGTTTCCATCATACGCTTTTGCTGTAAAGTTCTCACTGAATACAAGTCTTACCGCACGCGTCGTACCTTCTGCTCCCCAAAGGCTATTGTTGTTATTGGTATAAAATCCAAAAAATTCAACGTCAGGCGTACCAAGCTCAGGAATTTCAGGCTCTACGGGTTTCACCGTCGTCCAAGACACCGCCCATCCATTGGCATTAGCATCAGTGGATTGATAGTCATTATTGTAGTAAGTAATATCTGCGCTCACGACGTACGTATCATAATTGTTTGCGCTGGAAGGGAACTGTGCCCCCGCTTTGATTTCCACCGCGTAAACTGCCGTACCGTGATAATTTGCATTCACTTGGAAACCAACAGAGTTTGCTTCGCCCCAAATTTTAGCCTGCGCGTTGCCTTGATAAATTTCTCTAAGCGTCTTATATTCCGTCTTCGACGTGTAAACGTTGACGTAATCCAATACGTTCAAGCTTGCAATCTTGTCGGTGACGTTTGCATTTGCGGTAGTATAATTACTATTGCTCAAGAAAAGCAACAATCTTTGATCGCTACCAGCTCTATTATGAATATTCGTAATCGTCACGCTTTCCGCAACAGGTTTGTTTGCTTGCCACTGATCGTTTACTAAATATAACGTGACTGCAGGCAAATAATGTCCGCCAAACGGCGCGCCTGCTTCAATCGTAAACGTCGTATAGTCTTGACCTGCAGGTACGGTCAACAAGCTTTCGTCATAAAGGAAGGTAATAGAGCTTTCGTTCTCTACTTGCAAGAAAGTCAAGTTACCCAAAGATTGCCCATTGATTTTTACAAAATTTCTAACGTTGGCAATTACCGGCGCATCAAATCCGCCGTCGTTTCCATCATACGCTTTTGCGGTAAAGCTCTTATTGAACGTAAGTCTTACCGCACGCGTCGTGCCGCCCCAAACGTTGTTGTTGTTAGCACTATGTACGCTCGTAAAGCTAACGTCGGGCGTACCAAGCGCAGGCGTTTCAGGCTCAACGGGTTTCACCGTCGTCCAGGAAATTGCCCAACCCTCTGCACCAGAAACCTGATAGCTGTTATTGTAATAAGTGATATCTTCGCTCACGACGTACGTATCATAATTGTTTGCGCTGGAAGGGAACTGTGCCCCCGCTTTGATTTCTACCGCGTAAACTGCCGTACCGTGATAAGCGGCATCAACAGCAAAACCAACAGAGTTTGCTTCGCCCCAAATTTTAGCCTGCGCGTTGCCTTGATAAATTTCTCTAAGCGTCTTATATTCCGTCTTCGACGTATAAACATTGACGTAATCCAATACGTTCAAGTTTGCAATCTT
>JAZORL010000151.1:0-11469 GCA_045656625.1 Candidatus Scatosoma sp.
GGTTACCTGGGCAATAACATGGCGGCGAAGTATTATGCGATTGCAATGCTGGAAATTATGCAAAAAGAAGGTTTCTTCACGAATGGGGCAAGCAGTTCTGGCATTGATCATTACGGCGCTCAAAAGTCGATTATTTATAACCCGATTAGCTCGAAATTCGAAAAATGCGCAATGCTGATGGAGGCTTCTTATTGGTATAACGAATCAATGCTCGCAGGATCTTTTGATTCCTATGAATTGCTTTCGGGTAGCGACGCTTATCGAAATCTCAGCTTTATGCCTTTGCCGTCGGCTTGGGATTCCTACGACGTGCAGGCGGCAGGAAAGAATACAATTATGGATATTGGTATTGGTGTAATGGTTGCGAACGGCAACATTAAAAATAATCCAGAAGTATTAGCAGCTGTAAAAGATTTTATTTCTTTCTTGTATTCCAATGATGAGTTGGCGAATTTCACTAAGAAAACGGGTATGACAAGACCGTTCAACTATACCCTTAACGAATCTGACGTAAACGCATTGCCTTTGTATTCTCAAAGCGTTTATAAATTGACGTCGGCATCAAACGTTGTTTATTACTCTGGTACGACTTCGGCTTATAAGCAAGCCAAAGGTTATTTGAAGATTTGCTTAGAATTACCCAAAGCAATCGTTTTAGGTACGAAGTATAGTAACTATTTGACTGCAATTAAAGATGGGAAGTCAACGGAAACGCTCTTCACGAATACGCAATATTCGCAATCTGAATGGGCAAACATTTATAAAAAATAAGTTAAAGGACAAAGATTATGTCGGGGATTATCACGAGCAAAAAAGGGATGAGCAGAACAACTAAGCGATTGATTTTTTCGCTGTTGATGGTAGGACTTCCGGTTCTTCAATTTTTAATATTTTACATATACGTCAATTTTAATTCTATTTTGATGGCGTTTCAGGAATATTCTGCTAATCTCGACGGATTAGGATATACGGTTAAATTTGCAGGGTTTAAAAACTTTGCGGACGCTTGGTCTGTTATTTTTTCTGAATACGGCGCAAATATGATTAAAAATTCACTGATATTGTACGCGTGCAATTTAGTAATCGTTATGGGGCTTGCGTTGATATTCTCCTATTACGTTTCAAAAAAGTTTGCCGCTTCAGGCTTTTTCCGTGTTATGTTATACGTGCCGCATATCGTTTCAAGTGTTGTATTGGCATTGTTATATAGATATGTAGTAACGGATATTTATGGCTATATTACGCTGAAGATGACCGGTGATACGGCGATCGGTTTTTTAGATAGCCCCGACACACAATTTATGACGGTATTATTGTATAATATTTGGGTTGGTTTTGGTACAAACGTAATGCTTTTTACGAACGCAATGAGTGGTATTAACAGCTCTGTCGTTGAATCCGCTGAATTGGATGGAGTTAATATTGTACAAGAATTCTTTTATATTTATATTCCTATGATTTTCCCGACGTTTATAACTTTCGTTGTGACGGGAATGGCGGGAATCTTTACCAACCAAATGAACATGTATACGTTCTTTGGAACTCGTGGTTCGTATTTTGACGTTTTAGGGTTCTATTTATATCGTGAAGCGCAAAGCGCGGCGGTAGTTGGAACGAATATATCCTATTCAATGTTGGCGGCTATGGGCTTGATGATTACTTGCGTAGTTGCTCCCGTTACGTTGATAGTTAGAAAATTGCTTGAAAAATATGGTCCCAGTGCGGATTAAGGGAGGATGAAAATGAAAAAAACAAAAAAGAAATTTAGTATTTTTAATGTATTGTTGATTTTGGTTTTCGTCGTTTTGCTCCTTTATTCATTGTCCTTTATCTTATTGATTTCTTGGGGCTTTTTGACCTCGCTGAAATCAGTCATTGATTTTACGGATTTAGGAAACGTGTTGGGCTTGCCGGATCCAAATTTAAGTAAGAACGAATTGAAGTTCTCTAACTACTCATTGGTGCTTAACAGTTTTAAGTTTCCCGTGGGGGATAAAAGTTTCTATTCCTCGATTTTTGGATTGATTTCCAAGCCGAAATTTGAAACGAATTTCCTTCATTTAATTTGGAATTCTGCGGCTTATGCGGTGGGGGGTAGCCTAATCCATACGATGACGACGGCGACGGTTGCGTTCATTTGTGCAAAATACCGTTTTAAATATACGGAAGTTATTTACACAACGGCTTTAATCGTAATGATGATTCCTATTGTAGGCGCGTATCCTTCCGAATTAAAACTTTTACAGGATTTGGGCTTATATAACTCCTATTTAGGTATGTGGCTTCAAAAAATGACGTTTACCGGATTGTATTTCTTTGTATTTTACGCATTTTTTAGAGGCATTCCCGATTCTTATATTGAGGCGGCTGAGGTAGACGGAGCACCTCAATTCACTATCTATCTTACGATTATTATGCCGTTGGCTATCAAAATTCTTTCTACGGTTATGTTGTTATCGTTCATCGATTATTGGAATAATTATCAAGTTGCACTTTTGTATCATCCTTCCTATCCTACGCTTGCATACGGCGTATTCTCTATGTCTACGCAAACGCTTAATTCAAATGTGGAGAAAGGTGCTTGGGATACACCGCAAAAGGTGGCTGCTTGTATGATGTTGGCATTGCCCTTGATTACTTTATTCATTATTTTTAGGAATAAAATATTGGGTGACGTATCTATGGGTGGTTTGAAAGAATAATGTATTGACTATTAAAAAAGGAGAATGTTATGAGATTGACAAAAAATAGAAAAATTCTTGCATTGTCAGTGTTAAGTGCAGGGTTTATGGCTGCGATATGCGCTTTAAGCTTTACTCAAAATGCAAAAACCGTATATGCTGCTGAACTGCCCACGGAAATCGCAAAAACGTCGTATTTAGTTGGCGAAAATTTCACCATGCCAACGACGGCAACTCTTACGTTAGAGGATGAAACTACGGTATCTTCTAACGTGGGAACGCTGAAATTTCCCGATGGAACGGTTTATGAAAGTGGAGAATACGTTTTAGGTCAAGCAGGAACGTATGAACTCACTTATTACGCCGAAGTAAATGGGAAAAAAGTAACGGCGACGAAAGAATTTTCTGCGCTTAACGAAAATTGGAGTGTATCTTCTGACCGCTCTTTGGCTGAATACGGTGCTTTAACGCTTTGCAATAATAAAAGTATAACGGACGGTATAAAAGTTTCTTTGGCGGGAGGAGACGTTTTTACTTACAGCGTTCCTGTTAACCTTTGGGACCTTGTAGATGCAGACGGTAACGTGGACGTGTGTCAAATATTCCCTGATATTAAGGCTAAGTTGGCGGACTTACCTGCTGTAAGTATGTACACGCTTAAGCTGATAGATTGCTATGATGCAAAAAATTATATTGAGTTTTACGTTTGGTCCAAAGCTGGTTCAGGCGCGTATTTAGGCGCAGGGGCGGCTAATCAAAGTTTGGGCGGATTAGAGGCGTATGCGGCCACGAATGATCGACGCGATGTTGTCTATGAGGGAACGAATTACCGTTTCCACAACTATTCTCGCTATAATATTACTTCGCAATATGGAACGAGTAGTAAAGGCGGTTCGGATACAAAAGCTTATAGTGAAATTGGTGGGACGAGTTTTTATTATAACCCTGAAACACAGGTTATAAAAAGATTTAAGCGCGATGCAACAGGGAAAGTGTCGGACGCGCAAATTGTGAATGATTTGGATAGTGCTGTTTTACATAATGCCAATGTTTTCAAGGGATTTACAACAGGGGAAGTGTACTTTTCCATTGAAGGACAAAATTATAATGCAAACGTGTTCAATTTTGAAATAGCGTCCATTCTTGGCGAGACGGGTAGCGCGTTGCAACATAAGACGATACTTGATAGTGATGCGCCTTCTGTTACGATTGACGCGCAGGCTTCCTATAATGCGGTGTTGAATGAAAAAATCGAAATTCCGCAAGATATTAAAATTTACGATTATAATTACTACGGAGATTTAAAGACTTCTGTTTATTATGAATACGGAACGGAAAATCAAAGTGCCGTATTCTTAAAGAACGGTATTTTTACACCTGTTCAAATTGGTACTTATACCGTAATTTATAAAGCTACAGATTCTTTTGGTAACGTTCGTGAAACGAGAATTGAATACGTTGTAGGCGAAGGAGTTGCAATTTCCTACGAAGAGCCTGCAAAATTCACTGAATTTGTCGCAGGGAAAAATTATGATATTCCTTTTGCAACGAACGTTGTTGGTGCCAATGGAAATACCATTCAGCAAGTAGTTCTGACAAATCCTTTGGGACAACAGGAGAAATATACGGCGGAGAATTATTCCTTTATGCCCGATACGTTAGGGGTATATACGCTTACGTATACGTTTGATGACGCGCTTTACCATAAAGAGTTTTCTTACGAGGTTACTTGTGCGGATACCGAAAACGCCGTATTATTCTATAATCAAATAAAATTGCCTAAATATTTCGTGAAAGGGGCTATGTATTCTTTGGATCCTTATAATGTTTATGCTCCCACCGCTAACGGTTTAAGCGAGAAGGCAGCGGAAGTTTCAGTTTCTTGCGATGGCGGAGAATATAAGGCTATTTCGGATATTTCCAATTACAAAGTTGAGGCTGAAACGAGTTTGAAATTCAAATTCGGTTATAACGGAAAAGAATTAGAGAGCGAAACGTATAAGGTTATTGATTTGGCGTATGGAACGGATGAAAAAGAATATTCTAAATATTTTTATGGGGAATATACGTCCGTATCGGAAAGCTATTCGGGCTTTACTTATCAATTTGAAACGGAAACGCAAGCTAATAAAACTTTAGAGTTTATCAATTTGGTTTCGCTTAGCAATTTTGAACTTTCGTTTACCGTTCCAAAGGATTATGCTGCATTTGAAGAAATGCGGATTATATTGACGGACTATGCAAATACGAAAAATGTGAACGTAATTTCTTATAAAGTCAGTGAAAAAACTTTCTCGGTGAATGGCGGAAAAGAAGAAAAGCTTACGAGTGGTTTTGTTGATTTTATGCATAGGGTAGAGTTTTCCGCTGCAGATAATAAAATCAATAATAATCAGTCGGCATCAGTAGATTGCGTTGCATTTGAAAGCGATTTATGTTTCCTTCGCATAGAACTTGTTAACGTAACGGCGACGAGTCAGGTGTGCATTTCAAAACTGAATAATCAAAGCTTTGGTGTTTCTATGTATGAAGATGCTCCTGAATTTTCTTTCGAGCAAGTGCAAGGTGTAAAAGAAGTGAACGACACCGTTACAATTTCTACCGCAACTATTAGCAACGTTCTTAATCCTGTCTTATTTAAAGATTGTTTGGTTAGCGTATATGCGCCCGATGGAACGTTTGTAACAAGCAAAGACGGTATTTTATTGGATAAAGTATCTGCATTGAGAGCCTACGAAGTTGTATTAAGTAGCTATGGCACTTATAAAGTTGAGTATAGTGGGTTAGTGAATACAGGAATGAGCGGATATAATGCGACGAGAGAAAAAGCGAGCGATTATCCTATCAATGTTTTGGATAAAGAACCGCCTCAAATCACGTTGGAAGATACGAAAGCTGTTTCTTTGAAGGTAGGTGAAACACACGTTCTTCGCACCTTTACGGTAAGCGACAATAATACGCAAACAGCTGCAATCAACTCGATTGTTTTGGTTTATAACGAGGCTGGTAATTTAGTCGCTTGGAACGTTAAAGAGATTGCTTTCGATAAGGTTGGTACCTATCAGGTTGTCGTTTGTGCGGAAGATGAAGGTGGGAATATGACTTCTGTTTCCTATTCAATCGTTGTAAAATAAGGAGGGGAAAGTATGAAAAAACGTATTATAAGTTTAATTTTAGCTTTTGCTACGTGTTGTACTTTTTTAAGCGCATGCGATAAAGAAACAGGTACGCAAGAAGCTTACGTGGCGAAGAAATATACGTATACCGATGGAGTTCACGATTTAACTGCGCCTGAAACCGATAAATATTTGGTTAAGAATAATAATACCGAATATTCTTTGGTGTTGCCCGAAAAGCAAGGGAAGTTTATTACGGCAGCGGAAAGTGAATTTAAGACGTTTTTCAAGCAAGCAACCGGTATCAATATAAAAACGATTGCCGAATCGGATGATGGATTAACGCATAATGCCACGAATAAATATATATCTATAGGCGAAACAAAATTGCTTGACAGCGCTGATATTACTGTAGATTACGAGAAATTAGGCGTAGAAGGCGTTAGAATCGTTACGAAAGACGATACGATTTATTTAGTTGGCGGTAGTGATCAAGGTACGTTGAATGCAGTCTATGATTTTATGCAAATCGTATTTAACTTTGAAATTTATTATCACGATTGTTGGGTGATTGACGAGGTTGAAAACGTTAAACTTCGCAATTTCAACGTGACGGATATTCCCGATATTGAAATGCGTGGAGCAACTTGGGGAAACGTACAAGATAATGCAAATAATATTGGTTATCGTTTCCGTATGGCTTATAGATTAGACGATCATATTTTGCCTCTTGGTGATACTGAACACGGGGCAGTGGCTCAGTCGATTCATAACAGCGATAATATTTTACCTTCCGCATATTGGGGAGTAGAACACCCCAGATGGTTTTCCGATGCGGGTGGTAAATTGCCTCAGCTTTGCTACACGGCGCGTGGTGATCAGCGTGAATACAAAGCAATGGTAGAGCAAATCGCAACGGTTATGGTAGATAATTTAAAAAAATATCCTGTTGCCGATTTCCCTCAATATAGTCTTATGACTTTAACGATGGAAGATAACTGGGCAACGTGTAGCTGTACGGCTTGCGTAAATGCGAAATATATGTATGGAACGGAGTCGGGCGCAGTCATTGTTCTTTGCAATAACGTTATGGAAAAAGTGCAAGAAGAAATGCAAAAGCCTGAAAATGCTGACTATTACAGAAAAGATTTAAAGCTGATGTTTTTCGCATATCATAATTTTGTTGATGCGCCTGCGACTTACAGTGAAAAACAACAAAAATTCGTAATCAATCATCCTGATTTGCAGATGCGCGATGACGTTGGTGTTTATTTCGCGCAATCAACCGGCATGCAATATCTTGTAAATATTTACGATAAGCAAAACGAAGAGGCAAGAAATACGTGTTTGAAATGGTTTACGATGACGGATAACGTGTATATGTGGACTTATCAAATGAACTTCCTTTCCTACCTTACGATGCACGACACGTTTAATTATTTTACGAGCGAAGCTTATCAATTTTATGCGGCTGGTGGTGTAAAAGCTCTTAAAAATCAAGGGGCAAGTCAATGTAAAGATCTTGCGAATTTCAATGGGTTAAAAGCTTTCTTGGATTATAAACTTGGTTGGGATAGTACGTTAGACGAAAAAGAACTCACCGATGAATGGTTTGAGGCTATGTACGGGGTAACAGCTCCTATCATGAGAGAGCTTTACGAGGCGGAAAGAAAGCATTGCTTGCTCGTTATGAATCAAGCAGGTAATTTGACAAATTATAAAATTAGCGTCAACATGTATTTGCAACAATACTGGCCGATCAATACGCTTAGAACTTGGATTTCTTATTGTGAAAGCGCACTTGAATTAGCGAAAGATACCTATGCGACCTATGAGCCTGAAACATATCAAATGATTAAAGAGCATATTGATACCGAATGGGTGCCTAATGCGTACTTGGTTCTCAGATTGTATGAAGCGGCGTATATTCCGACGGAAGAATACAACGGCTATTTCACCTATTTTGACGAAGTATTTACCCACCTTGGCTCAATGACCGTAGACGAACCCGGGGCAACGCTTGCGACGGAAATTAACGGATGGAAATAAGGAGGAATTATAATGAAAAAACTATTGCTTACAATTTTAAGTGCATTCCTTATTTTGATTTCCGTATGCGGTTGTAATAACAATAATAACGACAATCCGCCTATTGAAGAAGGGAAAGTAGAATTAGTCTTAAGTAAGAGTGAAAAGGATTTATTGCTTGGGGAAGAATATGAACTAATGATTTATTCTGACGCACATAGAACGCAACAAATTACTTGGATATCCTCAAAGCCTTCGGTGGCAACGGTAGAGAATGGAAAAGTTACTGCCCAAACAGTAGGTGAAACAACCATTACGGCAACGGCGTCAGATGGAACAAGCGCTACTTGCGTTATTAACGTTACTACCGGCGGTAAATTACCCGTATTAGAATTTGAATTTGATTATACGGAAGAAATTTCTGTCAGCTTGAATGAAAAGCTTAATTTTGAAGGCTGGGTAAACTTCAACGGAATGGAGTTCTCGGATGCGGAGATTTCCTATGAATCTTCCGATGATACGGTTGGGGCGGTAAGTGCAGACGGGGTATTCTCGCCACTTAAGGAAGGTACTACCGTTGTAACGGTAAAGGCGCAATGGAGAAATATTCAGTCGGAGCTTTTGACGAGAATATTTACGATAACGGTTATTTAATTATAGATCGTAAAAAAGGAGTGGTAAGATGAAAAAGAAAAACGTTTTATTATTACTTTCTACGGTTGCGTCGCTTGCGTTTGCTTTTGGGGTTGCGGCTTGCGATAAGGGAAATCAAACGAATAGCGACGAAACGTACGAATATAAAATTGATAGACCTGCTTACTGGGGAAAAGAAGACGAAGTTTTAAAACTGAATATTTTTACGGATGATCCCGAACCTACTATTGTTTGGGCTTCAAGTGATGAGAGCGTTGCTACTGTAAACCAAACAGGCGAAGTAGTGATGAAAAAGTCGGGTAAGAGTAAAATTACAGCCACGGTGGATGATAAGGTATTTACATGCGAGCTTACCGTAGAGGATCGATTGGTTGATTTTGTATTTGATACAAAGTCCGTGGAAATTTCAACCGTAAAAGACGAATATGAGACCTCACAAAAACTGGATCTTCGAGTAGACGTTAATTACGAAGAGATTGAAAATCCGGAAATTACGTGGGCAACAACCGACTCTTCAATTGCGACTGTGGAAGATGGTGTTGTAACTGCTGTTGGCAAGGGATTTACGAACGTTACCGCGTCAGTAGTTGTGGCAGGGAAAACGTATCAATCCTCTTTAAGTGTTGCGGTTTACCCGTATTATGAACATGTTGCTGTGGGTGGTGCTGCATTTACGCAGGCTGCTATTGAGGATACCTTGACGTTTAATTATGCAAAAGGAAATACCGTTGAATACGTTAAATTTGGCGATCAAGTTCTCTCCGATAAGGATTATACGTTTACGGAAAACACGTTAGAAATTAAAGTTTCGGCACTTGGTGATCTTGCGCTTGGTAGATATGGCTTACAAATCGCTGAAGAATACGATACCACGAAATCATATCTTTACGAAATGCCTTTTGCTGTTGCGACTTACGTCGTTAATGACTTGGATACCTTAAAAACGTTTATGTCGAAAGTAGGATCGGGAACAGCGTGGGGAAGTTCTTCCACTGTGCCTACGTATTTTGCTCTTGCTGCAAATATAAATTGTTCTGAGGCAGGGGCAATTCCCACCGTTGCAAAGACGTTCCAAGGGGTTTTTGACGGAATGGGATATGCTATTACGAATATGACAATTGGCGCAGGCGGACGCGGTATGTTCGGCAATACGATAGGTATTACTGGTAAAGTATTTGATTTGGCGTTGGTTGACGTAGCGGTGACTACGGGACAATACGGCGGTGCGTTGTGTGGTATCATGCAAGGTAGTGCAGAGAACGTGTTTATATCAGGAACGAATACGAATACTGTGCAGGTATCTATGGTTTGCAATACGTATAGAAACGCCACGTTGAAAAATTGTGTGGTTATTGATAAGAGTAATCTTGGAAACGTGGCAAAACGTTATTCGTCGCTTTGCGGTATTGAAACAACAAAATACCCCGAACCTATATTTGAGAACGTGATTGTTGTAACTGACGGATATTCCATTCACGCAGCTGCTAAAATTGATGGTTTGGCAGGAGCTTATCCTAATATTACCGAAAATTATAAGGGTGTTACCCAAATGAAACATACAGATGTAACCATGCTGTTTAATTCTCTTAAAGTATTGAACGGTGTTGGTTCGTGGACATTTGATGAAACGACTGGTAAGCTTGCATTGCTTGGAAATACGGTATATACGTGTTCCGTTTCCGCTGAATAATCTTAAATGAAAAAGTTACACCCTCTTGCAGATTGCAAGAGGGTGTATTCAATATTTTTGGGTTTTAAAGTAAATGAGTCGATGCATTCTCTAAGCTGTTGGACGACTCTTGTTTAGAAGGCATATACCCAAAATAAGCGCAATAGCTACGGTAAAAAACGTTGTACGATTCGAATCCGACAATTTCATAAACGGCAGAGGGCTTTTCGCCTTTGGCGATCAGCTTATGCGCTGCAAGCAAACGCTTTTCCATAATATATTTTTTTGGGCTTGAATTGAACTGCTTTTTGAAGATTTTTATTAAATATGAATAAGAAATATAAAGGTTGGAACTAATATCTGTTACATGTTTTATTTTGAAGAGATTTTCATTTATATAATTCAAAACGGAAACTAATAAAGGAGAGTAGTGCGTTTCTTCTGGTTTTTTAATATATTGTTGATTTAAGCTTAAAAAATAAAATAATTCCTTTAATATAGATTGAGCCACGTCAAAAAATGCTTCTTCCGACAATGCTTTTGAATAATAATCCAATTTTTGAAAAGCGTTTGTGATTTCATTGTTGTTTTGAAAACGAAATAATATAGTTCCTTTTGTGGTATTTGCTAATTGAAATTTAGTGCTTTTTGCAATGGCGGAAGTAAGAGCCAAATTGCATCGTTCGTATTCGCAGTCTGATTCAAATACAACACGGTGGAAGTTTTTTGACGGTATTAAGATTAAATCGTTTTTTAACAAACGGTAGCGTATGCCTTCCGAAACCAAGGAAACGTCGCCTTTGACGATATATAATACTTCATACGTAACGTGCGAATGCGCATTTAAAACAAGAGATTTTGAGTTTTCTGTTTTTACCCGTTGATATAACAATTTTGTATTGTTGAAAAACGATAAATATGCCACGGCAATACTCCTTAAAGCAAGAACGCTAAACACAATTTTCAATATATATTATAAAGTATATTTTTTAATAAGTCAACGCCATTTTCTATCCAAAAGTATGCAAAAAATACACTTTTTAGCAAAAAAAATTTCAAGCAAATAAGTTGGGATAAAAACAAGCTAAAAAACGAAGAGTGTTTATTTTGAATACTGGTTGTGTAGAAATGGATATTGTATCATTTTATAAATTATTGTATAATTTAACTGCGTAGTCGTAAAATGAAATAGTTTATGATTGTAGGACGTACAGCCTGTTTATCGGTTGTGGCAAAAAAATGGAGAAAAAATATAAAATGGAGTGATTTTATGAAAAAATCTTACACAGAAGTATCAATGAAGATACAAGTAATGCAATGT
>JAZORL010000152.1:0-2429 GCA_045656625.1 Candidatus Scatosoma sp.
AGCGCTTCCTGATATGTTCTTCGGTATGGAATCGGAAAGCTATAATTCGATAACGTTTACGAACAATATTCCTTCTGCTTTGACGATTTTCCAAATCGAAAACATGAAGTTTGGCGATTGCGTATATAGCTTGCGCGGAACGAAAGACAGTTTGCAAATTTTCAATGTAACAGGCACGGAAAGCGGTACGGTTACGCTGAAATTTGCAGAGCCTACGACGAACTATAAGGTTTACGTGAACGAAGCAGAAATAAGCGATTATACCGTCGAAAACGGCATGATTTGCGTAACGGTAGACTTTGGTAATGTTTGTGTTAAAGTGAAATAAGGAGGAGTTCCATGAAAAAGATATATGAAAACGTAGAATTGGAATTGGTTTCTTTTGTGGCGGAGGATATTGTAAGAACTTCTCAAAACGATAATACGGCGGAGATGCCAGATTTCCCTGAAATGTTTGGTTGAGTTTTAAAAGCTTTATCGCAAGTTAGAGTAATAAGCAGCTATTTACTTTATGTGGGGTATAAGCTGTTGCATAATGAGACATTTTTATGATATAATATTTTGCGGATTATGAAAAAGTGTATAAGGAAGAAACGGCGTTCATTGTACCGTCTTTGGTTAATCGTTAACTTTCTTGTACAAGACTTTGATTTGCGAAAATGGCGTATTGAAAGAACAGGAATTTATGTTAAATTTATAATTGCAAGGAAATAGTAACGTATAAGTATAGCCATTCCGCTGTTTGCGTGAATGGCTATACTTAAAATGGAGATTATAAAATGAAGAAATATCGTCTTACAGATTATGATGTGAAACCGAATTGTTCGGATTTGCAAACAAAAGAAATACAAGCCGTGCTTGATTTTTGTAAAGAAGAGGGAGGCATAGTAGTCGTACCCAAAGGGAGATTTTATTTGGCAGCAGTTAGAATGTGGTCGAATACAACGCTTTATTTGGAAAGCGGCGCAGAGTTATACGGTAGCGAGAATTGCGAAGATTATGAAATATTTTCTGTTCCTGACACGGTGGAAATGCGTTCGGACATGGAATTGATTACGCAGTACTACGGAAAAACGTGGGAAACCTATCGCCGTGCAATCATTACGGCATATGGTCAGGATAATATATCTATCATTGGCGAGCCTGGCTCGATAATTGACGGTAGAAACTGTTACGACCCTAATGGTGAAGAAAATTATCGCGGTCCCCATATTATTTTTCTCACGTGCTGTAACAACGTGCTTTTTGAAGGCTATACCGCGCAACATAGCGGCAACTTTATGCATGAGGCGAATAACTGTAGAAATCTGCAAATGCGTCGGGTAACTTGTCTTGGCGGTTCGGACGGGATACATCTTCATTGCACGGAAAATGCTTTGATTGAAGATTGCTTATTTAAAACAGGCGACGATTGTATAGCGGGTATCAACGTAAAAGACTTGCTGGTAAAACGCTGTATTTTGAATACGTCTTGCAATTTATTCCGTATCGGCGGTGTAAACATTAACGTAGAGGATTGTTATGCCTACGGACCAGGATATTATCCCCACCGCATGACCGTTGTTAAAGGTAGAAATGATGAATTGCCGCGCGAACAAGGTAGACACAATACTTTGTGGTTGGTGGAATATTTTGCGAGTAAAAATTATCTTTATACTCCGTCCAATATTCATTTTAAAAATTGCGTATTTGATAATATTCAAGGTCTATTTTTTTATGAAGCGGATAAAAATCC
The DNA here is from genome assembly GCA_045656625.1 of Candidatus Scatosoma sp. Classification (GTDB taxonomy): domain Bacteria; phylum Bacillota; class Clostridia; order Christensenellales; family Borkfalkiaceae; genus Scatosoma. The sequence goes on from JAZORL010000152.1 coordinate 1,736, forward strand.
TTTGCAATGCGGAACGCGTTGGGGAACGTTAACCTTAGACAACGTTCGTTTCACCGATCTTAAAAAGTCGGCAATTCCTTTGGCTGATAAGGATGAGCCGTTGAAAGTGATTATGAAAAACGTATCGTGGACTTTCCACGAATCGAGTTTAGAGACGAGTTTGATTCAACTGCAAGAGAATTCCAATACAGTTATCATCGAACAATAGGAAGTTTATATCAGAGAAGACCAATTAATATCGCGATGAATTAAATAGGGACAGTAGAATATGCAATATGTAAATGCAAATAAGCTGATTTATACGGCAGGACAAGTGGAAAATGCAGAAACCCTGTTGCAAGAAAAAACCTTACAAATAGGGCTTTCTGAAGTGGAAGTTTGCACGTTAAAAGGAAAATCTTGTATTATTCTTGATTTTGGGAAAGAACTTTCAGGTGGTGCAAGGATTCTTACCTTTCTCGTGGAAGGGGATAAAACCGTTCGATTGCGTTTTGGTGAATCGGTTGGAGAAACTTGTGCGGATCTGAAAGACGGAGAAGAAGGATATGGGGCAACGAACGACCACTCTTTACGTGATTTTTGCGTAGAACTGCAAAATTATTCCGACATGACCTTTGGACAGACGGGGTATCGTTTCCTGCGTATTGATACGTTGGCTGACGATACGGCTTTAACCTTAAAATCCATTGTTGCG
>JAZORL010000153.1:0-4262 GCA_045656625.1 Candidatus Scatosoma sp.
AGATTCGCCGCCGCTTTCCCCGTCGGGGATACGAACACCGCCTCTACGCCAGCCTCTAAATGCAGTTCCTTCTTCACTACGTAGTCGATCAAAAACGTCTTTCCCGTCCCTGCATACCCTGATAGCACGAACACTTGATCATCCGTATTAAAGAACCATTCCACTATCAAATTTTTCGCATTTTCTTGATCCGCGGTTAGCATCGTATTTGCATTATATCACATATTTTTCCATTTGGCAAGCATTTTACGAACATTTGTTCATATTTTTTTAAAAATAAAAAATCAGGCGTTTTTTACCTGATTTTTCGTATATTTTCATGGTTTTTTACTTATTTTTGCTCAAATTGCGCATACATTGTCTTTTCCCCGATCGCAATGCTGAAAGATAAAATGCCTTTTTTGAGAGGGAATTCTCTTTTTACGAGTTTTGCAGAATCAAGATAAATCGTCAACGTTTCCTGCTTTTTATCATAGCGGTAAGCACCCGTTTTTTTGCCTTCCTTACCCCCTTTTTCGAGATAGGTAAGCTCGTACTTATTCCTATCCTTCAATTCAAGACGTATATAGGAAAATTTGTCCAAGTAATCCACTTCGTCAATTTTTGCAATTTTACATTCATATATCCCCAAATGCGGTTTCGCAACGTCTTTTAGTTCACTCTTTTTGAACATTGGAAAAATGAAAAGTAAGGACGTGATACTTGCTAAAATCGAACTTCTTAAAAGGTATTTTTTCATACTATTTAGCTTGCGTATTTTTTCGTTTTTTATACTTGTTGTTGTGTTCGGCGAGTATTTTTTCGCTATTCAAAATTACTCCAACGATAAAACATATCATCAATGCGTACAGCCAAAGCAAAAAAACAATGATTGTCGAAAGCGCGCCGTAGAGCCTGCGCATATTGCTAATTTTCAAATATACGGAAAACCCTAAGCTCACAATTCCCCACGCCAAGACTGTGACAAACGTACCTTTCAAAAAACGAATAGCCTTTGCCTTGTACGGACATATATACATATTTAGAAGAAAGCACAAGGAAAAGGCGACAATTGTCAAAAGCAGGTAATCGGCGGCCCTTTCCCACGCCTTTGACGCTATCCGAGAAAAAAGAAAACCACCGATCGCAAAGGCGAATAAAACCACCACGATACTTGCCATAACAATAATCAGCAAGACCAACGCCCCCAAGCGCAAACGAAACCCCTTTTCTTTCTTTTGAAAATCGTAAATAATTTCGCCGCTTCTGCGGATTTGATAGAAAAGGTTGGTCGAGGAATACAACGTTGTAAATATCAAAACAACGGATGCGCCCGTCGTGGCATTGAGCGATTCTTCCTGCACGTACAATAAAACGTCCTTGACGGAATCGAACACCGAAAGCCCTAAAATCTTATCCGTATTGATTGGCAACCGCCCCACGAGCAAAGACACCCAAAAGGTGAGCGGCACAATCGACATAATTAAGAAAAACACGAGCGTACCTGCAAGCGTAGTGTATTTGCGAAAAATCAACAATCGGTATTTTTCACGAATATATCGATAAAGGGCTCTCAATTTACTCATTGTATAAGTATGCCCACATTTTCCCCTTTCAACCACATAATTAAAGCGGCGGTATCGCTACCGCCGCCCTTTCTCTTAATAATGACAACCACACGACGTTCGTTGCGAACGGCAACGTGCAAAGCCGTAGCAATCGTCCGCATCTTCCGCCGCAACGTTGGAAACCTTTGCTTGCGCCACACTTACGCCGCAACGCTGGCGATAGCTTTGACAGCCATAGCCGCAACCATAAGAACAACCACTCGTGTTCACCGTATCGTTTTGGCTGAACACATTGTTGTTAGCGACCACTACAATATTGCCGTTGCAGTCCCGACAAACGCGTTGCCAACCGCAGCTCCAACCACAACCACTCGCACTACAAGCGTTATTGTAGGAATTACAGCAACACGAAGAGTTTGCGTTTCGGCCAAAGAGCGTATTAAACAAATTGCACATAGTATTTCAAGTCCTTCTTGCGTATTTGAGAAAACTCTCATATTATAATTATATGCGCGCGCGATAGGATAAGTGAAAAGCGACTGCAAATTGGCAGTCGCTTTTTTATTGAAAATTCTATACTTAATCGTGACAATGCTCAAAATAACGATAAGCCGACGGAATATAATTACAATTACAATGGATAATATCGAGAATAGAGGTTTTATACGGGCTGAACGCACAGCTCGGTACGGATAATTTAATTCGTTCGTCCATGCATGCCGCATAATAGGAAAGCGTCCCGCCGCCCGAATTTCCCGTGATCAAGATTTTATCCAAATCACATTGGGGGAAATTTGCAAGCATATCGATTGCACGCATAACGTCCCATACGCGCTCTGCAATCAACGTACGACCCAAAGAGAGTGCCGTCACGGATGCAAAGCGGCAAAGTACGACGCTTTCGCGGCTTACCCTTGTCGCCATTCTTTCGCCCATACCGCGATTTTCTATCGCCAAAGCAATAAATCCGCGCTTTACCGCTTGTACCGCAAAAATCGCATGCGAAAACATCTGTCTTTCCCCATCGTTTTTGAATTCACCTGTGGAAATATGAAAACCTTGCGCATGCCCTTGCTGCGTGATTGCTACGGGGTATTTTTCCTTCCCCGTATCGGGTATCAAAAGCTTACAAGGCACGCGTTCACCCACTTCGCTATAAAACTCAAAACGAATTTGACGATAGCCGTCCTTTTGCTCCTCGGAAACAATCTCAAATTCGGGTTCGCAAGCGTTTTGCGCAATCAAATCAAAACCGCTCAATTCTATGAACTTTTCTTTTAACTGCTTTTTCCACGTCTGCAAATCAGCCTGCTCGTTATAAGCCAACTTTTGATTCGTTTTTTCAATCAATAATTCATGACAAAGATCGCCGTTTATCATATAAATAGCCCTTTTATTTTTTATAGAGGACAAGATATATTCCCTAATGAGAATATTCCGTTTTGATTATTCCCATTCAATTGTCCCAGAAGGCTTCGGCGTTAAATCGTACAAAACGCGGTTTACATTTTCTACTTCCGCCGTGATACGAGCCGTAATCTTATGCAAAACGTCGTAAGGGATTTCTTCGATCGTTGCCGACATAGCATCCACGGTGTTTACCGCACGAATAATCACGGGATACGCATACGTGCGCTTGCCGTTCTTTACCCCTACCGATCTAAAATCGGGAACTGCTGTGAAATATTGCCATACCTTGCCTTCCAAACCCGCATTTGCAAATTCTTCACGCAAAATTGCGTCCGATTCGCGTACCGCTTCCAATCTATCGCGCGTGATTGCGCCAAGGCAGCGCACGCCAAGCCCAGGGCCAGGGAAGGGTTGACGATAAACCATACCATCGGGCAAGCCCAATTCACTGCCCACCATACGCACTTCGTCTTTATACAAGAATTTCAAAGGTTCTACAAGCTCGAATTGCATATCCTCAGGCAAACCGCCGACGTTGTGGTGGGCTTTTACGCCGTCACTTTCAATAATGTCAGGATAAATCGTACCCTGTGCCAAAAACTCAATCCCTTCGAGTTTTCTTGCTTCCTCTTCAAACACGCGTACAAACTCCGCGCCAATGATTTTACGTTTCTTTTCAGGTTCTTCGACCCCAGCAAGCTTGCTTAAAAAACGATCAGCCGCATCAACGTAGACAAGGTTTGCGTCCATTTCGTCACGGAAAACTTTTACCACCTCTTCCGGCTCACCTTTACGAAGCAAACCATGGTTAACGTGTACGCAAACAAGCTGTTTGCCAATTGCTTTTACAAGCAAAGCGGCTACAACCGAAGAATCCACACCGCCCGAAAGCGCCAACAATACCTTTTTATTCCCTACTTGTTTTTGAATTTCCGCTACCTGCTCCGCAATAAATGCATCTGCAAGCGCTTTCGTTGTGATACGAGCCATACTTTCGGGACGAACGTTATTTTCCATATTTTTCATACTCCTTTTTAAGCGTTAGTGTTGCGTATAATTCGGTGCTTCTTTGCTAATCGAAATATCGTGGGGATGGCTTTCAATCAAGCTTGCGTTCGTGATAAAGTCGGATCGTAGCCATGTCGTTCTGTGAGCCAAGGAGTTGCAACCTAGAGTTGTCTTCCTAAGACCGCTTGGCCTCCGACTTTACTCCTTTTTAAGCGTTAGTGTTGCGTATAATTCGGTGCTTCTTTGCTAATCGAAATATCGTGGGGATGGCTTTCAATCAAGCTTGCGTTCGTGATA
>JAZORL010000154.1:0-4003 GCA_045656625.1 Candidatus Scatosoma sp.
CATACTGCAACAGTTTTTGCACCTTCAGTTGCATCTGTAAGAACTTTTTTATCATTGAGAATTGCATCTGCAAAAACCTCGAATTCCTTAACTGCGTTATGGTTATTCACCTGAATTTCTATTGTTTCTGCCTCTTTGGTAACTTCATTTTCATCAACAGTAAAGAGTGTCATTGTTGGTGAAGTGTTATCACAGATAAGTGTACCCTTTGTACCGTAAATTACAGTTCTCATTCTCTACCGCAGCAATATACAATAGGGCTTTCGAGCTGTTCGTCCGTGGCGTCGAGGTCCATCATCAAAAGCTGCATTTCTTCCACAACTTCCGCAATACGCGCGTCCGGTCTATCCACTTTATTGATAACGATAATCGTTTTCAAACCGAGTTGCAAAGCCTTTTGCATAACGAAACGGGTTTGGGGCAATGGGCCTTCCGCCGAGTCAACGAGAATAATCGCGCCGTTTACCATCTTCAAAACACGTTCTACTTCCCCCGAGAAATCGGCGTGGCCAGGGGTGTCGATAATATTGATTTTTACGCCGTTATAATGCGCAGACGTATTTTTTGCGAGAATGGTGATACCACGCTCTTTTTCCAAATCCCCACTATCCATTACACGGTCTTGTACCTGTTGGTTTTCACGGAACACGCCGCCTTGCGCCAACATTTCGTTGACAAGCGTCGTTTTACCGTGGTCAACGTGGGCAATAATCGCTACGTTTCTCAAATCGTTTCTAATCATAAATAGGACTCCTTTCCTTCGTAAACTTTTCAACCCTACTATTTTAATACTTTTCCTTATAAATGACAAGAATTTCGCAGGCGTTTTTTTGGAAAATTTTTTATAAATATAAAAAAAACCGCAAAACTTTGCGGTTTTTTCCCTCTTCGAGCCGTTATATGCTCTTTACGTTTTTATTTTCATACTTGGTGAAACGAATCGTCAACCCGTTATCGTCCATCGGCTCGCTTTCTTCCACGCAGACAAAATCGGGGTGAATATCCAGGTTCGGGAAGAAGACTTCCGCCCCGCCGATTGCGTCCACCTTGGTCACGTATGCGCCGTGGCAATAGGGGAGCAATTCCCTATAAATTTCCCCACCGCCAATCACGAAAATATCCTCGTTTTCGCGTGCTTTCATCGCCGTTTTTAGCTCGTCGTAAGAACGGACAATTACGCAGTCATCGCGTACCTGCCCCCTTGATAACACGATATTTACCCGATTTTTGAGGGGTTTTTGATTGGGGAAGGAGCGCAGGGTGTTGCCTCCCATCACAACGGTGTGTCCCATCGTCGTTTCACGGAAAAATTTCATGTCCTTGGGCAGGGAAAACATCATATCGTTCCCCTTTCCAATCCCCCATTCCTTATCGGCGTGTACGATTGCGTAAATCATATCGCCACCGGGATTTTCTTTTCGAGTTTTTCATACTCGTAGTCCACGAGCTTAAAGCTATCCACCGTGAAATCATAGAAATTCGTGATACTTTCGTCCACCACGAGCTTGGGCGCTTTGTGACGAGGATTTTGCAAAATTTCTTCCACGAGAGGGATATGCCTATCATAAATATGCGCGTCCGCAATCACGTGCACGAGCTCGCCAGCTTTTAAGCCCGATACCTGCGCCATCATAATGAGCAAAATTGCGTACTGCACTACGTTCCAATTATTCGCCGTGAGCATATCGTTGGAGCGTTGATTTAAAATCCCGTTCAGCGTGTCACCCGAAACGTTGAACGTCATCGAGTATGCGCAAGGGTACAAGCCCATTTCGTGCAAGTCCTGGAAATTGTAGATATTCGTCATAATACGGCGGCTAGACGGGTTATTCTTCAAGTCGTAAGGGACTCTATCCACTTGGTCAAACTCCCCTTCCTTATACTTGTGTTTTACGCCGAGCTGATAGCCGTACGCTTTCCCAATCGAGCCGTTTTCGTCCGCCCAGCTATCCCAAATATGCGAGTTCAAATCCTTGATATTATTGCTTTTTTTCTGCCAAATCCATAAAAGCTCGTCGATGCAGGATTTGAACGCCGTTCTGCGCATGGTAAGAATGGGAAATTCTTCCTGCAAATTATAACGGTTGACAATCCCGAATTTTTTTACGGTATGCGCGGGCGTACCGTCTTCCCAACGAGGGCGAACGGGCAAATCGGTGTCCCAATACCCGTTTTCCATAATATCTTTCATGTTTTGCGCAAAAATTTCATCCGCTCTACTCATAGACCCACCTCTTTTGTGTCATCCTAACTATTATAACACATCCCCTTCCCTTTCGTCAAGATTTATTTCGTAAACCTTTCAAAAAGTTTTTTCCTTTTTACATAAGTAAAAAGTTGACAAAGGCGTTAAAAACGAGTATCATATATGTGTATGTAAAAAATAAAAAGCAAAGGAGTGCTTAAATTCTATGAACAAGAAAACAGTCAAAGACGTAGACGTTAAGGGCAAAAAAGTCCTTGTAAGATGCGACTTCAACGTACCCATGAAAGATGGCGTAATCACCGACGAAAACCGTATCGTTGGCGCGCTTCCCACGATTAAATACCTTATGGAACAAGGCGCGAAAGTCGTGCTTTGCTCGCACATGGGTAAGCCCCACAACGTGTTTGATGCGAAACTCGAACTCAACAAGAAAGAAAAAGGCAAAGTAGCGGCGCTTCCCGAAGATCAGCAAGCAGCGGCTACCGAAGAATTCCTTGAAAAGGCAAAGAAAGACGTGAAAAAACTTTCCCTTGCACCCGTTGCGGCTCGTTTGAACGAACTTTTGGACGGCAAGGTAGCGTTTGCGGCCGACGTTATCGGCGAAGACGCGAAAGCAAAAGTTGCAGCTTGCAAGGAAGGCGAATGCGTACTTTTGGAAAACCTTCGTTTCCACAAGGGCGAAGAAAAGAAAGCGCCCGAATTTATGCAAGCACTCGCTTCCTACTGCGAAGTATACGTAAACGACGCATTCGGTACGGCACACCGCTCCCACTCCTCTACGGCTGGTATCGTAGAAGAAGGTTTGGTTTCTACGGCAGCTTGCGGTTTCTTGATTGAAAAAGAACTTTCCGTTATGGCAGATACCCTTGAAAACCCTGAAAGACCTTTCGTTGCAATCCTTGGCGGTGCAAAGGTTGCGGATAAACTCAACGTTATTTCCAACTTGTTGGAAAAATGCGATACCCTCGTTATCGGCGGCGGTATGGCGTTCACCTTCTTGAAAGCAAAGGGCGGCAACATCGGTAGCTCCCTCGTAGACGAAGAAAAGCTTGACTACTGCAACGAAATGCTCGCAAAGGCAGCTTCCCTCGGCAAGACGATTCTTCTTCCCGTAGATGCGGTAGCAGCAAAATCCTTCCCTAACCCTATCGACGCGCCCATCGAAGTAGCTGTTGTAGATTCGATGAATATCCCTGAAGATATGATGGGTCTTGACATCGGTCCTGCTTCCCAAAAAATGTTCGCTGAAGCTGTTGCAAGCGCAAAATCGGTGATTTGGAACGGTCCTATGGGCGTATTCGAAAACCCTGTTTTGGCAGAAGGCACGAAAGCGGTAGCAGCGTCCCTTGCAAACGCTTGCGGTAAAGCAACCACCATCATCGGCGGCGGCGACTCCGCTGCGGCTGTACAAGTGCTTGGCTATGCGGATAAGATGACCCACATTTCGACGGGTGGCGGCGCTTCTCTCGAGCTTTTCGAAGGTAAAGTGCTTCCTGGCATCGCTTGCTTGAACGACAAATAATTCAAAAATACACAAGGGCGAACTCGATTCGCCCTTGTACTATGTATAAAAACCAACAAAAAAAGAAAAAACAGATTAGGAGTGTTTTAATAACTATGAGAAGACCTATTATTGCAGGCAACTGGAAAATGAACAACACCGCATCCCAAGGCGTAGCACTTGTAAATGCAATCGCTCCCCTTGTGACGGAAGCAAACTGTGACGTTGTCGTATGCGTTCCCGCAATCGACATTCCCGCAGTAAGCGAAGCGCTGAAAGGCACGAACATCGAACTG
>JAZORL010000155.1:0-2211 GCA_045656625.1 Candidatus Scatosoma sp.
GCAAGCAGCCCGCCTCGAAAATGGCAAGAAGCACTGCTCCAATAAACCAAAGCGTCTTTTTTTTTCATAAGCTAAGTATCTCAAAAATGTTCTTATTTTGAAAAATTGTGTATTGTTTTGATTTTATCCCAATTTCTAATCAAATCTCTGGAATTTCTAATCCTGCTTCAAAAAAAATATCATCGGGAATTTCTTTTATGCGCTTTATTAGCTCCCCTTTTCTTTTAGTATCATTTTCTTCGAGGCTAATTTTCAAAAGCCCGATATATGCTTGCTGTAAATCTTCCAGCGATTGTCTGGCTGCAGCCTCAAAAGCCAAAGTTGCTTGTTCGTTCTTTTCTAAAACGGAAAAAAGAAAATGTCCCAATTCTACATTCCCTCGAGAAAATTTTGGCGCAGTCCGAACAACCGTCCCTAACGTTTTTTCAACGAGATGTTCAATCGTTTCTCCGTCCTCCGAAAAGAGTGACGCAGTATATTTCATTAAAAGCAATTCCGGATCTAAAGGGTACTTTTTCAATGACTCGTCTATTAAAGGGAGCGCACGCGTGTAATCGCCTTTTTTGACGAGCGACTCAATCGTTTTTTTATATGTTAGATATTCCGAAACCATTTGGATTTATTCTTAAATTTTTTCGTTCAAGCGGTGTGCTTGATCAATCAACTTTATTATTGTTCGGGCACGTTTAGACATTGAAGACTCCCCAATGGCGATGCTCTTCAATTCTACGTAGGTCTTTTCTGTTAACGGATCATCACCAATCAAATGTTTAAACTTCGCATGCAGAAGCGAAGAAGCCTTCTTCCCCTGTATTGAAATAATTCGTTCCACTCGATTTTGGAGATTATCTGCTTTGTTTATTGCACGTTTTATTTGAAGCGGAACATTAACCAAGTCAAAAGCATCTCCAACGACAGGGATAAATCCAATACACGTGACCCACCAAGGATCGTCCAAAATGTCAATGAGATCATCAGCTTCTTTCGAAAAACGTTTAACATAATTCTTCAATGCAATTCGCTCTATTTTTGTCTTAATTTGAGAATTAATAAAGTTTTTCAGTATTCCTTTTGACGCGGCTTTTGCACCAGCCTTCAATGTGAACGACAAAAACGATTCCCCCAAAATGTCCGTTCGTTCAAGTAAGTTATTCCCTCCGATTAGGTACAGATTCCATCCACCTTGTTCTTCGATGGGGTCGCGGGAGAGGAAGCGGCCGAGCGAGGGCGAGTAGTGGCGGTAGTTGTAGTAAACGAGGTCGAGTTCGGAATCGTAATGCTCCGAAGACCATTGGAAGGGTTGGGAGACGTCGCCGGAAGCAGTGACAGCACCGAAGGGCGCATAGGAATACGCCGTGCGGATGTAGCCAGCAGGTCCGAAGACTTCGCAGATGTTTTTCGTGAGGTCTATTGGCCGTTTGTCCAAACACAAAACTAATTTTTTGTTTTTATTCTTCCCCATAAGATACTCTGCCCTGCAACTTTGCGCAATTTATCGCTATTTGCTAATTCTGGCATAACGATGTTCAAACGCGTTCGGAGAAATAAAATTCATAATTAAAGCGGGCTTCCGATTAGCCGTGACCATGTTTCAAAAATCGATAACACGAAACGTCCGATTCTGCTTTTAGAAAGCGGATCCTTCATATTTTTTACAGCTTTGATTATCGGTCGCGGCATGAGGAACTCCCATGAGCTAATCACCTCGCCTTCTTCGCGCTTGAAAAGCGGGGGCGCAAACATAGGATCTTCCTCCGTATGCGCATTCTGAAGGCAAAAAGGACGCAACCACCCCATTGCCGCCAACAGCACCTGAATTATTGCAACAATTAACGATGCGAATATGAGGTTTCGTCCCGTTTCGTTGAAGAACCACCACAAAATTCCTCCTAAAATAAGCGGAGGGAGAAAAACTGAAAATACGGCAATTCTTACGCTTATATTCCATGAGCGTTCATCGTTATACGCCTTTCGTGTCGCCTTGCTTTTTACCCAAATAACCCCTCCGGACGCGATAGTTAAACACCCCCAAAGCCAATTTGCCGGAAACAGCAAAAATGCCTGGTAAATATACGAAAAAACAGATGTCGAATTTGCGTAAACCCCAGTAAATGTAATAAGAGAGACATTTACAAGCAGACAAAACAAGGTAGATTTTGTATCAATGCGTCGCATGTGCTAGTCTAATAAAGAATAAAGAGGATTTGCGAA
>JAZORL010000156.1:0-2208 GCA_045656625.1 Candidatus Scatosoma sp.
CAGAACTGGTTTCATCGTCCTTGGGTTCTTCAGTTGCTTCCGTCCATCTCGCAGTCAGATAATAACAGCTTGCAATGTTGGACGTAGGCGCAAAGGTATACATTCCGTCAATGCCATATACCCAAGCAACGAATTCGTAGCCTTCTTTTACGGGCGTTTCGGGAATATCGTTTGCCGCAAGCATTTCCCCGTGCGCAACCTTAACGGTTTTTACGGTTTCTCCGTCGTTGAAGATTACCGACCAGAAGATTTCTTCATCCTGCGCAAAGCCTTGTTCGCCCTTGCTGAAGGATACCGTTGCCGCAGTTTCTTTGTACATCGTGCCGTATGCCGCAGCCGCTATATTGCTCATACCATACAAAGGAATTCTCAAATCCTTGCCGATGATAATTTCCGTGATAACTTCGTTTGCATCTACCAAAGCAACGCTAATTGCGAAATTACCGTAACCATTATAGTTATAGTAAGCGGTAATCCCGTTTCCGCCGAAGTGCACTACTCTATCGTAAAGGCTGATTCCGTTCACGTAAATATCCGCAAGCATATTGAGCGCCATAGGAACGTTGCCCGCAGGGATGTTTTGGTTGAGATTATCCCCGTCCGCTTCGGTGGGATAATTCGAGTTTTCCAACTGAATAATTACGTAGCCGTCCGCATAATCCACGCCGCTTACGTTGATTTCACCCATGTTGGTATCCACAGCCCAGTTGGTGTTAAGGCTCGGGCCTTGGAAGTCATTAGGATTTGTATATATCTTCACGGTTTGGGTCTGCCAGAAGGAAACCTTCTTCAAGTTTGCGTAATCTACACTTTCACCGTTTTGCATGTAATCTACGTATGCCTTGTTCGTGTAATAATAATTCGGGAACTCGCAGCCTTCTTCAATAATAATATAATCGAAGCTTTCTGCCGTGTATTCTGCACCCATCGAGAATGCAACGCTGTTCACCGTTTCCCACATATTAACGACTACGATCTTGTCTTTGCCGCCCGAAAGGTTGGTGGGATACCAGCCGCCTGCATTGAATACCTGACCAAGCGTCACAAATCCATCAGCATCTGCAACAGAGTTCGGCGTAATCATGTGAAGCTTAATCTTTTCAAATACGTTGTATTCCTCAACTTTTTCAAGATTCAAGAACAAGTTATGCGCTTTAGGGAATCCACCACTGGGCAAGAAGAACACAATCATATTGTTCACTGCTGTCTCTTCATTATCGTCAAGATTCCAGTCTCTAATATGAATAAGGTTCGACGTATTATAACCTACTGCCGTTTCAACATCCTTAACTTCCACGATAGGGATTTCAGTTTCTTCCGTCTGCCAAATTTCCCCGTTGAAGTACAACGTTACTGCAGGCAAATAGTGTCCGCCAAAAGGCGCACCTGCTTCAATCGTAAATATGATTTGACGCTCTTCGCTTGCATTTAATAAAAAGCTCTCATCATAAAGGAAGGTAATGGAGTTTTCATTATCTACTTGCAAGAAGGTCATGTTGTTCAAAAGCTGCCCGTTGATTTTTACAAAATGTCTAACGTCAGCAATTACCGCAGCATCATAACTGCCTTTTTCTTCTTCACCCTCTTTGTTTCCATCGTACGCAAGCGCATTAAAGTTTTCGCTAAATACAAGTCTTACCGCACGCGTTGTGCCGTCTTTCCCCCAAGCACTGTTATTGTTATCGGTATAGATCGCGACAAATTCAACGTCAGGCGTACCAAGTTCAGGAATAACAGTTTTTTCCGTTGTCCAAGACACTGCCCAACCATTCAAATCCGCATTAGTGGATTGATAATCATTATTGTAGTAAGTAATATCTTCGCTTACCTCGTACGTCGTATAGTTGTTTGTAGCTGCAGGGAATTGTGCTCCTGCTTTAATTTCTACCGCGTAAACCGCCGTACCGTGATAATTGCCGTCAACAGCAAAACCGATAGCGTTTAATTCGCTCCACATATGCGCCTGAGCTTTGCCTTGATAAATTTCTCTAAGTGTCTTATATTCCGTTTTCGAAGTATAAACGTTGACGTAATCCAATACGTTAAAACGTGCAAGCTTCGCATGAACTTCATTACTTACGCCCTGATAATCGTTTTCGCTAAGGAAAAGTAAAAGTCTTTGATCGTCTCCATATCTATTGTGGATATTCTTAACCGTCACGTATTTCACAACGGGATCGGGATCAGGAACAGGCTCGGTTTCTTGCC
>JAZORL010000157.1:0-13511 GCA_045656625.1 Candidatus Scatosoma sp.
CGTCGTGATACCCGTTTCTTTTTGAATTCTTCTAATTTCTTCACGGGTTTGTAATCTAAGTCTTGCGTCAAGGTTAGACAAAGGCTCGTCCAAAAGCAGAACGCGGGGCATTTTTACGATAGCGCGCGCAATCGCAACACGTTGTTGCTGACCGCCGGAAAGTTCGCTGGGCTTTCTATCCATCAAGTTGTCGATTTGTACAAGCTTTGCCGCGTTTAACGCTCTTTCAAGCATTGCATTCTTGCTCATTTTGTCCTTACCGCGCAAATTTTGCAAGGGGAACAAAATGTTTTGTTGAACGGTCATGTGCGGATAGAGTGCATAGTTTTGGAAAACCAAGCCAATCCCTCTATTTTCGGGGGAAAGATCCGTGACGTCTTCTTCGCCGAAGAAGATGCGGCCACCGGAGGGCTTTTGCAAACCGCTGATCATGTAAAGCGTGGTACTCTTACCGCAGCCGGAGGGGCCGAGCAAGCCTACAAGCTTACCGTCGGGGATGGTAAACGTGAAATCGTTTACCGCGACAACTTCTTCACCAGACTTTTTGTTGCGACTGGGGAAGATTTTGGTTAAATTTTTTAATTCTACTTTCATAAAACCTCCCTGAAAGCGTTTATTATTTCTCTATTTTTCATCAATTTTCCGTTTTGGAATCTTGATTATTTTCTTCGTTAGTGGGTTCTTGAATGGAAGTATTTTCCGATTCGGGCACGGCGACCGTTTCTTCCGTGACATCCGTGCGATAGGTTGCGTTGCCGAAAAGGTTGATGGGCGTATATGCTTCGCCGTTTGCTTGTGCGGCTTCCATTTCCGCAATCATTTCTTTATACGCAACGAGCGCGTCTTCGCTTTCGAAAATCTTTTGCGTACTCATATCGATCACGACGGTGTCAGAGAGAAGGTCGTGAATAGTCGAGTTCGTTCTCGACATAATGATGCAAGCAAACTCCAAAATTATAATCAAACCAATCACAATAATCGCCACTCCGCTCATCGTACCAAACAAAAGCATCATAATCATTAAAGCGGGGATCATGGTTTCAATTGCATATAGACCTAAAATGGAGCGAACGAATAGCACAAATGAAGAGACCTTTACGGAATTTGTTCGCATAACGGCAATGGAAAAACATTTCTTGCCGATGGTTTGACCGTTTTTGAAAAGCATAGGAATGATAAAATGCCAAATGAAAATTCCCAAGAATGCTCCCACGCTAATAATTAAAAGGGAAAGAGAAAAGGTGGTATTATTTAATTTTTGCGCTTCGGGATCCTCACGAAAAGCCTTGTCGGCTTGATCATAAATTTCCATCTTTTCAGGGGGCAATGCGTTGTATTCTTCTTCGGAAATATCCAAATCAATGCCATATTCCTCGGCATATTGTTGTTTCAAAGCGTCCATTTTCTCAACGTAGCTATCGTACTTGACAATAGCGGAAGTAGCAGACGCAAAGCCAACGGCAATGGTAATCGTCAATATAATGTCGAAAAGCCATGCGGAAAATCTTCTCCACAAGCTTGCTTTTTTAATCGAAATTGTCATGTTATCTTCCTTCATTTAGGGTCACAAGACCGCATTACTCTACAATATCACGCTCCTATAATAACACTTCTTTCGACAAAAAGCAAACCTTTTTTCAATAAAAAGCAAAAAAAAATGCGGATAATTTATTTTCAATAAAGAGGACAAAAATTTGTTCGTTTGCGTAAAAGGGCTAAAAACGCAAAAAAAATGGGCGTTTTTTGTGTAAAAATGCGAAAAATCATCACGATTTACAAAAAAATTCCTTGACGGTCTTGACAGTAAAGAAAAAAAGAGTTATAATGGAATTTGGAAAAATATTTTGATTAGGAGAGAAACAATGTTCGATACGAAAAAAATTTTATCTACTTGCGATCATACGTTGCTTGGCCAAACGGCTACGTGGGAGCAAATCCGCAAAATTTGTGACGAAGGCATGCAGTACGGTACGGCGTCCGTATGCATTCCGCCCAGCTACGTAAAGCAAGCAAAGGAATACGTTGGGGACAAGCTGAAAATTTGTACGGTTATCGGTTTTCCCAATGGTTATAATACCACGGCTGTGAAAGTTTTTGAAACGAAAGACGCAATTGAAAACGGTGCGGATGAAATCGATATGGTCATCAATATCGGGCTCTTGAAAGCAGAATGCGATGGGCAGGTACGCGATGAAATCGCTCAAATCAAAAAAGCTTGTGGCGAAAAGATCTTGAAGGTTATCATTGAAACGTGCCTTTTGACGGAAGAGGAAAAGGTGCGTATGTGTAAGCTTGTCACGGAAGCCGGCGCCGATTATATTAAAACTTCTACGGGCTTTTCGAAGGCTGGCGCAACCCTTGAAGACGTGCGTTTGATGCGTGCAAACGTTGGGAAAGAAGTTCTTGTTAAAGCAGCGGGCGGTATTTCGGGATTAGAAGATGCGCAAGCCTTTTTGGACGCAGGGGCTTCAAGACTTGGCACGAGCCGTGTCGTCAAAGCCGTTCAAGGCGTTGAAGGTAAAGGCTATTAATTGAAAACAAAAGGAAAAGGAGAGAAAGATTATGGGAGTACCTACACCGCATATTTCCGCAAAACTTGGTGATTTTGCGAAGACGGTTTTGATGCCGGGTGATCCGAAACGTGCGAAATTTATTGCTGAAAATTATTTGGAGAATGCCGTGCTTGTCAACGACGTACGTGGCGTACAAGGCTACACGGGGTATTATAAAGGGAAACGTGTTTCCGTAATGGCTTCGGGGATGGGTCAACCCTCGATCGGGATCTATTCGTACGAGCTTTTTAATTTCTACGACGTAGATGCGATTATCCGTGTAGGCTCTTGCGGTTCGTTCTCAAAAGATTTGCACGTGCGTGATATCATTGTTGCGCAGGGTGCTTGTACGAATGGGAACTACGCTTCGCAATACAATTTGCCCGGTACGTTCTGCCCGATTGCAGACTTTAATTTGGTGCGCCGTGCGGCGGAAGAATGTGAAAAGGCTGGCGTAAATTATCGCGTTGGGAACATACTTTCTTCGGATATGTTCTACGACGATGCAAACTCGGGTATGCAATGGGCGAAGATGGGGGTACTTGGCGTAGAAATGGAATCCGCGGCGCTGTATTGCAATGCGGCAAGAGCAGGTAAAAAAGCTCTTTGTATTTGTACGGTAAGCGACTCGTTCATTTACCCCGAAGAAAATACGACGGCGGAAGAAAGACAAAATTCCTTCACGAAAATGATGGAAATCGCTTTGGCGCTTGCGTAAATCAAAGGAGAGCCTAATGGCAAAAAGAGTATTTTTGATTGTTTTGGATAGCGTGGGCATTGGTGCAATGCCCGACGCTGCCCATTGGCATGACGAGGGCAGCAACACAATTGCCGCCATTCGTAATCATGCGGAATTTGATTGTCCCAACCTCACGAAGATGGGACTTTTTAGCATAGACGGAATCGAGGGAAAAATCGATTCATCGCGTACCTGCTATGCCCGAATGACGGAATCTTCCAAGGGAAAGGACACGACGATCGGGCATTGGGAAATCGCAGGGATTTATTCCCCCGAGCCGCTTCCCACCTATCCCGACGGTTTCCCCGAAGAGGTCGTTTCGGCATTTGAAAAGGCGACAGGCAGAGGTACGCTTTGCAATAAACCCTATTCGGGTACGGAAGTTATCAAAGACTATGGTGAAGAACATCTTCGCACGGGCAAATTGATCATTTATACTTCGGCGGATAGCGTATTCCAAATCGCTGCGCACGAGGATCTTGTGCCCGTAGAGGAATTGTACCGTTATTGCAAAATCGCAAGAGAATTGTTGCAAGGCAAGCATGGCGTCGGGCGCATTATTGCTCGGCCGTTTAATGGGGAATATCCTTTCAAACGCACCCCTCGCCGTCACGATTATTCGTTAGTGCCCCAGAGCAAAACTATGCCCGATATTATAAAAGAGGCAGGGTTGGATAGTATTTCAGTTGGCAAAATCTACGATATTTTTGCAGGGCAAGGCTTTACGGAAAGCTATCCCACGTCGGGAAATGAAGACGGTATGGATAAGACCCTGTCTATCGCAAAACGGGATTTTAACGGCTTGTGCTTTGTGAATCTTGTGGATTTTGATATGGTCTATGGCCATAGAAACGACGTTGCTGGTTATGCGCGCGCTTTGACGGCGTTTGATAAGCGTTTGGGCGAGCTTTTGCCCTTACTCAAAGAAGAGGATTTACTGATTATTACGGCGGATCACGGTTGCGATCCATCCACGCCGTCTACCGACCACTCTCGTGAATACACGCCGATGATTGCCTATGGCGCAAAGCTGAAAGAAGGCGCAAATCTTGGCACGAGAGAGAGCTTTGCGGACATCGGCTCAACCGTTTTGGAATGGTTTGGCTTGGACGATAGCGCCATTTACGGCAAGAGCTACTACAAGGAGATTATAAAATGACGGATCGTGCGTTAATGGAACAGGCAATCGAGGCAAGAAAAATGTCCTATTCGCCCTATTCGGGCTTTAAGGTAGGGGCGGCGCTTTTGGGGAAAAGCGGCAAAGTGTATACGGGTTGCAACGTAGAAAATGCGGCGTATACGCCTACGAACTGTGCAGAAAGAACAGCCTTCTTCAAAGCGGTCAGCGAAGGGGAGCGTGAATTCGTTTCCATCGCAATCGTGGGGGGCAGGTACGAGTCTATTGCGGATTTTTGCGCACCTTGCGGCATTTGCAGACAGGTAATGGCGGAGTTTTGTGATAAGGATTTCCGCATTATTATGGGCAATCTTGACAATATACAAGTCCGCACCTTGGAAGAGCTTTTGCCTTTGTCTTTTGGAAAAAACGATTTGGAGTAAACGTGCATTATGAGAATGTATGATATCATACAAAAGAAACGGGACGGCAACCCTTTAAGCGAGGCGGAAATTCAATGGTTTATTGAAAATTACGTGCAGGGGAACATTCCCGATTATCAAGTGTCTGCGCTTTGCATGGCGATTTATTTCCGTGGCATGAACTTGGAAGAGACGACGGCGCTTACCTTTGCCGTACGTGATTCGGGCGAACGCTTGGATTTCTCGGAAATCAACGGTTTGCGCGTGGACAAGCATTCCACGGGCGGCGTTGGGGATAAGACGAGCTTGGTCGTTGCGCCGATTGTGGCAAGCTTGGGAGTTAAGGTTGCGAAAATGAGCGGACGTGGGCTTGGTCACACGGGAGGCACGATTGACAAATTGGAAGCAATCCCTGGCTTTAACACCGATATTCCCGTTGACGAATTTAAGAAGATTGTAAACCGCGTAGGGATTGCGATTGTCGGGCAAACCGCTTCGCTTGCGCCTGCGGATAAACTTTTATATGCTCTTCGTGACGTGACGGCGACGGTTGACAGCTTGCCCTTGATTGTATCGAGTATTATGGGTAAGAAACTTGCGGCCGACGACGATTGTATTGTTTTGGACGTAAAAACGGGCAGCGGATCGTTCATGAAAACGCCTGAAAAGAGTCGCGAGCTTGCGGAATGGATGGTGCAAATCGGCAAACGTGCAGGAAAGCGTATGCGCGCACTCATCACGGACATGGATAGGCCCTTGGGGTATGCGATTGGCAATTCCTTGGAAGTTATCGAAGCGATTGACACGCTGAATGGCAACGGTCCGAAGGATTTGACGGAGCTTTGTATTGCGCTTGCGGCGCACATTTTGAATTTGGCGGAAAAGGGCAGCTATGCGGAATGCGAAAAGCTCGCTAAGGACGCTGTTGCAAACGGTACTGCGCTGAAAACGTTTGCGGATATGGTCGATGCACAGGGCGGGGACAAGGAATGGATTTTACATCCTGAAAAATTCCCCAAAGCGAAATACGAGTACGTTGTCACAGCGAAAAAGGAAGGCTATATCACGGGCGTTGACACGGAAAGCTATGGTGTGGCAAGCTTGCTCCTTGGCGCAGGTAGAAATACGAAAGAAGACGTTATTGATCCAGCGGCAGGCGTATACCTTTGCGCAAAAACGGGCGATTTCGTCAAGGTTGGCGATAAAATCGCCGTTTTGTATTCGGAAAAAGAGAGCGGTTTCGCAGCGGCGGAGGAAAGATTGCTTGGCGCAACGCGCATTGAAGAAAATCCCCCGAAAGCCGAGCCGTTGATTTTGGATATTGTAGAGTGATAGTATGCCGTCGATTGATTTACAAGGGACAAATTTTTCCTTTCGGGTATTGCCTGAAAGCAAAAACGAGAATTTCATAAATGCGGAAATCGAGATTGTAAACGAGTATCTTTCCTATAAGCGCATTTGTTCGGATATGACCTTCGAGGAAATGGAAGAATGGCTGTTTGCCATGAGCCGATTGTTGGCAGGTGCGTATGGAATCGAGTGCAATCTTTCGTTTGAAAAAGCAGGGATAGCCGTAGACTTGTATCCGTACACCGATAATGGAAGGGCAGTCGAGCGTGCAGAACGACGTGAAAAGGATTGTGTGATGATTGTGCGGCTGTTATTAAAAAGCTCGGACGGCAAGAGCTTTTTAGGCGGCATACATTCCTTCCTATTCCATCGAAAAGAGATTGAAGCTTTTTGCATAAAATTGCGTGAGGAGTTTGATAAATATTACGCTCAACGCGGACATGGTATAGGCAAATACCTATTTGTAGGCGTTAGCCCGCAAGGCTATGAGGGCTGTAATTATTGGTATTTAGATCCAAGTGACAGCACGGTTGCAGGCGATTACGTATGGGTGCGAATGGGTAGACATAACACCGAGCAAGTGGTATACGTTGACAGCGTAAGACGGTTTGATGAGCAGACTGCGCCATACGATCCAAGTGCAGTAAAGCAAGTATTGCGCAAAGCAACGGAGAAAGAAATTAAGAAATTCTTAAAGAGTGTAAAAAGATAAAAAATAAAGCCGCAAGGGGCAATCCCTTGCGGCTTTAAGTTTTTTAGTGGTAAAGTAATCAATCTTCGGGCATCTTTTTCAAAACGATTGCATAAGGAATGGTAAGTAAACCAACAATAATAATCGGCCAATAGCATTCCGTTTTATAGCCGAAATTGCCATAATCTTCCATTTGTTCACGAGTTATAGAACCGTCCATTTCCACGCCCTTCCAGAAATTATCGTTCGTCTTATCGGTTAAGTGTAAACCTTGAATGAGCATGAAAATGGTGATAGCGATTGCAATAAGAAGAATTCTCTTGTAAATCACGATACGTTCTTCAGGGCTCTTGAAAAGAAGTGCGTATACAAAGTAAGCGATTGCGCCTAATGCCCCAATCAGTGCGGCAAGATCTAAAAGTGCATACGTTTTATAAACACCGGTAAAATCGCTTATATGTTCAATCATTTTGAATACGTTCATATTCGTTTGAGAACCAAACCCAGATGCGCCAGCAAGCGCAATGGCTGCTTCCGTATCTTCCGTCATTCTAAATACGTGGAAGGTCAACGCCAAAAAACTAAAAAGTGCGATTGCGCCAGCGAAGATAGCAAGAAGGAGTTCTTTCTTCTTCATATTTTGTAAGTTGTTCATTCGTTTTCTCCTGTGTGATTTTATTTCAACGCGTACCTGCCCCCGTCAAAAGGGTAGGTACGCGTACTTTTTTAGTCCTTAAATCTTTCCTTTGCCGCATAGCTCGTATGCAACAATTCGTGCGATTTGTGGGAGTTCGGTTCGCCCAAATATTGCTCGTAGAGGGCAATGATTTGCGGATTTTTATGCGAAGCGCGTAAGGACTTGGATTCGTCTTCTTGGTAAAGCGCCGCCGCGCGTTTTGCTTTGAACGTATCCAAAATGTCGCTGCCTTCGTTGGGCAAGAAGCAGGGTTTTACGAACGGCTGACCGCCACCTGCGATACAACCACCAGGGCAACCCATAATTTCGATGAAATGATATTCGCTCTTGCCGTCGCGGATTTCGTCAAGCAAGACTTTCGCATTCTTCATACCGTGCGCCACAGCCACCTTGATTTCCTTGCCGCCAAGCGTGTAGCTTGCCGTTTTGATGCCTTCAAAGCCGCGCACTTCTTGGAGTTCCGCTTTGCCGAGTTCTTCACCCGTAAGCTTATACGCCGCCGTACGAAGCGCTGCTTCCATAACGCCGCCCGTCGTACCGAAGATAACGCCTGCGCCCGTGTAATCGCCAACGATATCGTTATCGAATTCCGCATCGGGAAGTTTGACAAAGTTGATGCCCGAACGCTTGATGAGTTTTGCAAGCTCTCTCGTGGTGAGCACTGCATCTACGTCTTTGAGTCCGTTTACGGAAAGCTCGGGACGTTCCTTTTCCGATTTTTTCGCCGTACAAGGCATAATCGAAACAACGAACATATCTTTCGGGTCGATTCCGTTCTTTTCGCAATAGTAGCTCTTCAAAATCGCGCCGAACATTTGGTGAGGGGATTTGCAGGAAGACAAGTGGGGCAAAAGATCGCCGTAGTTGTATTCCGCATAGTTCACCCAACCAGGGGAGCAAGAGGTGATCATCGGCAATTTGCCGCCCTTTTGGATTCTATCCAAAAGCTCCGTTGCTTCTTCCATAATCGTAAGGTCGGCAGCAAAGTTGGTGTCGAACACCTTCTTAAAGCCAAGTCGCTTCAACGCGGCGACCATTTTACCCGTCACAAGCGTACCGATAGGCATATCAAATTCTTCGCCGAGCGCCGCGCGTACCGCAGGTGCGGTTTGCACAACAACGTACTTCCCAGCCTTCATCGCTTCGTCGACCTTGTCGATTTCGGATACTTCCATAAGTGCGCCGGTAGGGCAAACGCTTACGCATTGTCCGCAAAGGATACAAGGGGAATTTGCGAAGCTTCTATCTTCCGCAGGAGCAACGATGGTGTTAAAACCACGTTTTTCAAACCCAAGAATACCAAGCCCGTGTGCATTTTTACATCTTGCAACGCATCTGCCGCAAAGTACGCACTTGGACGTGTCACGAACGATCGAGGGGGTAAGGCGGTCGATGGTCGTAGGCGTTTGTTCGCCCTCATACATATTATCGCGCGCACCCGTCACTTTTGCTACGTGCAAAAGCTCGCATTTGCCGTTTTTGTCGCATTGTTGACAGTTCTTGTTATGGTTAGAAAGGAGCAATTCGACGGAAGTTCTTCTTGCCGCCGTTGCTTTGGGCGAAGAAATGGTGATTTCCATACCTTCCGCAACAGGATACACACAGGACGCTACAAGTCCGCGTGCGCCCGTCGCTTCTACAAGACACACACGGCAGGAGCCTTTCGAGCATTCGCCGTGGTTGTAGGTGCAAAGGGAAGGGATCTCAAAGCCGCATTCTTTCGCCGCTTCGAGAATGGTCATACCGGCTTCAACTTCAAAAGGGATACCTTCAATTTTAATATTCACTTTAGACATGGTACGCCTCCTCTTATTTTTTTACAATCGCTTTGAACTTACACGAAGCGATACACATACCGCACTTGATGCACTTATCTTGATCGACTGCATACGCCGGCAATCTCTTCCCGGGCGCGATATAATCGGTCTTAACAAATGCGTTCACGGGGCAAGCTTTCGCGCAAACACCGCAGCCGAAACACTTATCCGATTCGATTTGGTATTGCATCAAGTTCTTACAAATGTGTGCAGGGCATTTCTTGTCAACGATGTGCGCTACGTACTCGTCACGGAAGTGTTTAAGCGTGGAAAGTACGGGGTTGGGTGCGGTCTGACCGAGCCCGCAAAGGGAGTTGCTTCTTACGCTTTCCGCAAGATTTTCAAGCTCTGCCAAATCGTCCATCGTTGCTTTGCCGTCGGTGATTTTCGTAAGCAATTCAAGCATTCTCTTCGTACCGATACGGCAAGGGGTACATTTACCGCACGATTCGTCGCAAATGAATTCCATATAGAATTTCGCAACGTCGACCATACAGTTGTCTTCGTCCATAACGATTGCGCCGCCCGAACCCATCATCGAGCCTTTCGCAACGAGGTTGTCGAAATCGATAGGGGTATCGAGGTCTTCCGCTGTCAAGCAACCGCCCGAAGGGCCACCCGTTTGAATGGCTTTGAACTGTTTGCCGTCAGGGATACCGCCGCCGATGTCGTAAATAAGCTCGCGAAGGGTCGTACCCATGGGGATTTCTACCAAACCTACGTTGTTGATTTTACCGCCGAGTGCGAATACCTTCGTGCCTTTGGATCTTTCCGTGCCGTGTTTCGAGAAGGAATCCTTGCCTTCACGCAAAATGTAGGGAACGCAAGCAAGCGATTCTACGTTGTTTACGATCGTGGGTTTGTCCCAAAGCCCTTTCACAGCAGGGAAGGGGGGACGGGTGCGAGGCATACCGCGTTGACCTTCAATCGAGTTCAAAAGCGCCGTTTCTTCACCGCATACGAATGCGCCTGCGCCCAAGCGAAGATGTACTCTAAACGAGAAATCCGTGCCCAAAATATTATCGCCAAGCAAGCCCAATTCTTCCGCTTGTTTGATGGCAAGGCGAAGTCTGTTTACGGCGATAGGGTACTCCGCGCGTACGTAGAAATAACCGTTTTGTGCGCCGATTGCATAGCCTGCAATCATCATACCTTCGATTACGGCAAGGGGGTTCCCTTCAAGAATCGAACGGTCCATGAACGCACCGGGGTCGCCTTCGTCACCATTACATACGACGTACTTTTCTCCGTCGGGCTGCGCATAAGCAAACTGCCACTTTCTACCGGTAGGGAAGCCGCCACCACCACGGCCGCGAAGCCCCGATTCAAGCACTTCGTTGATAACGTCCTGGCGGCTCATTTGCAATGCTCTTGCAAGGCCTTGGAATGC
Source organism: Candidatus Scatosoma sp. (assembly GCA_045656625.1). Classification (GTDB taxonomy): domain Bacteria; phylum Bacillota; class Clostridia; order Christensenellales; family Borkfalkiaceae; genus Scatosoma. The sequence goes on from JAZORL010000157.1 coordinate 10,776, forward strand.
GCCTGCGCCGATGGCTTCTTCAATCTCTTCGGGATTGATGCTGCCACAACCGTGCAACGCAACACGCACTTGTTTTTTATAGAAATTGATATCTTCTTGTTTCGTCACTTTTTCCGCCGTGTTAGGATCGACGTAGAGCAAGCGGTCAATAACTTCGCCGCCCAAGATATCCTTTTCGAAGATTTCCGCTACGTCTTCAAGCTGTACCAAACGATAGAGGGTATCTTCGGGGTAAATCTTAATGAACGGGCCTTGCGAGCAGAAACCAAAGCAACCGACTTGGTTGACGGTCACTTTCTCTTGTAAGCCGTATTGTTCTACAAGCTTATTGCATTCCGCAGTAATTTCGTCCGCACGAGAGGAAAGACAGCCCGTACCGCCGCAAAGAACGATATGGCGTTTGCCGTCTGCGCCCGTGAATTTTCCGCTCAAGCAGGAGGCGCATTTTGCGCTGACTTGTTTTAAATCGTCAAAATTCTTAATCATTAGTTATTCGCCTCCAACGCTTTATATTCTTCAATAACCTTCGGCACAGCATCTACGGTAAGCTTGGGATATACCTTGCCGTTGATGGTGACTGCAGGGGCAATACCGCACGCACCGATACAACGAAGTGCGTCAAGGGTAAAGAGTCCGTCAGCGGACGTTTCGCCCGGTTTGATCCCGATAAGCTCGGCAAACTTGTCCAAAATTTGCTGTGCGCCTTTTACGTAGCAAGCCGTACCTAAACAAACGCCGATAACGTATTTTCCTTTCGGGGTAAGCGAAAAGAAAGAGTAGAAGGTGACAACGCCGTAAATTTCGGCAACCGAAATCCCCGTCCTTTCCGATACGAGCTCTTGCACTTCAAGGGGAATATACCCGTATTCCTTTTGAATGTCGCTCAAAATCATCATAAGCGGAGTTTTTTCTTGGGCGTATCTGTCGCAAATCTCATTGATTTTTTGCACAGCCGCCGCTTGTAAATGAGCCATAATTGCCTCCTATGTATTTATTTTATCATACTCTATCATTATACTATATTTATATAGGGTTGTCAATATCTAAATCGATATATATTTCTCGATATCGATAAATTTTTTCCAATTTTATCCCTTGTTCCTTGTTTTTTTCAAAAAAGTATGCTATAATATTTTTATGGATATCATTGTGAAAAAATTTGAAGAACTTGACGTAAACGAGTTGTATGAAATTATGCAAGCACGAGCAGCGGTGTTTGTGGTGGAGCAGGAGTGCGCCTATCAGGATTTGGACGGCGTGGATAAAGAGGCATACCACGTGTATCTTCGAGAAGATGGGCAAATGGTAGCGTATTTGCGGGTTTTGGATAAGGGGAAACGGTTGGACGAAGTATCCGTCGGGCGTGTGATTTCCTTAAAGCGAGGTTTAGGGCTTGGAAAGACGCTCATGCAGGTAGGCTTGCAAGTGGCAAAAGAAAAATTTGGCGCAAAGGTTGTAAAAGTGGGGGCGCAAGTACAAGCAAAGGGCTTTTACGAAAGTGTGGGATTTAGGCAAGTTTCGGAAGAATACGACGAGGACGGCATCCCCCATATTTATATGATTTATGAAGAAAACAACGGGGTATGTACGCGTTGAAAGGATAATTACAAACTAAAAAACACGCCGATTGGGCGTGTTTTTTCTATAAAGATATGTGGCTACTGATACAAGCGTTTAGCTGTTTTTAGCTGCCTTATATTCGCCGATTGCTTTTGCGAGCTGGTCGGGACAAGACGTATTGTTTCTGCAACGGATACCCGTAAGCAAGGATTCGATTTCATCGATATCTTTGCCTTCGACAAGCTTTGCAATCCCTTGCAGGTTGCCGCCGCAACCGCCGATAAAGCGTACGCTATGCAATTTATTTTCGCTGTCAACGTCAAAGACGATGGTTCGAGAGCAAGTGCCTTTCGTAGCATAAGTAAACATAATAATCACCTCATAAAATATAATCGCCCGAGGGCGTAAAGGGGAGATTAAAAAAATCAATCCACCAAAGTTTCGTAAATAGCGGAATACAAATCGGAAGCCTTGCATTCCCAATTTTTATAAATGCGTTGCGCCGTTTTCTTGTCGGGGATTACGAATTTCAAATCGAGCATCGGTTGTCCGGGCGCAAGGATTTTTAAGAGTACCGTGTACGAGCCGTCTACGTTTTGGTAGTAGTCCGACTTGCATTCTTGACGATTGCGGAGCTTGCCGCTGTTGTTTTTCACGAAAGCGGAAATTTCATCGCGGATGCTTTTCGGGATATTGATATAAAAGCTGTTTAAGCTATCCCGACCGTCTTTCGTAATCGTATATAACGTTTCCTCTGCGGACGGGGACACACGGCAAATAAACCCGTCGTCCAAAAGTCGAGGCAAAAGCTCTACGCAATCCATATAGTTGAGCCAGGTGTTTCCAGCCGTACACATTTCCACGATGGTACGCTCGGAAAGCGCCGTTTCCATCTTGTCGAAAACGAAAAGTAGGATCAGTTTATTGACGGACGTTTCGCCTTGTATTTGCATTCGTAAATCTCCTCTTCCTCAAATGTTGCGTCGCGCGCAAACGTAATTCTATAATTTCCAAAAATGAGTCGCATACATTATACACAATCTTTTGTAAAAAATCAAGATGTTTTTCGAAAAAATATTGCTTCTTTATGAAAAAATGTGTTATAATAAGAAAAAAGACGAGCAAGAGGAGCGATTTTATGAATTACGAAGAAAAAACAATCCGAAAAAATTATAT
>JAZORL010000158.1:0-5915 GCA_045656625.1 Candidatus Scatosoma sp.
CCAAATTTTCGTCATTTTAACCAACAACTTATATTTATCGGACTTCAACTGGGAAAGGCACTCCAACGTATTTTCCTTGAACGTGCATTTACGAGTAATATCTACCCCGACTGCCTTAATCGGTACGCCGCACTCAAAAACGGTTTTAGCCGCTTCGGGATCGCAAAGGAAATTCCACTCTACGTCGTACTCACTGAAATTGCCGCCCATCATCAAAATATCCTTAGCCAAAGAAAACGTTTCCTTGTCTTTCTCTATCGCACGCGCGAGATTGGTTAAAGGTCCGATTGCCACAATCGTTACTTCATTAGGATGTTTTTTAAGCGTATCAAGAATGAAATCCACCGCCCCATCTTCTACGGGTTCGTCTTTCATTTCTTCATCTATGTAGTGCGGAATATTCGCTTTTCCATCCCTATCCGCTTTCTCAAATTTTTTCAAAGGTTCTTTTTCGGGATAATCTTCTCCGACGTACACCTTTATCTCATTCGACTTCCCAAACAAAGAAATCAGCTTCGATGCAATTTTCGCCCTTTGCAAACTGTTTCTATACACAGTGGTAACGCCCAAAAGCTCTGCATTTTCCGCCAATAATAGGCTTAACGCATACGCATCGTCAATGTCGTCGCCAATGTCAGTATCTAAGATTAGCAAGTGTTTTTCTTTTTCCATATTATTCAAAATCGCCTCCTCTCGATATGTGTTTTTGCCGATAATATTGTATATTATTTCTCTCTTTTTTGAAATGTCATTTTCCGTTATCCTGGTAGTCATTTTCCGAGATTTTGAAAACGCAGCTTAATTAGCTTGACATTTTTTATATTTTGCTTATACTGTAAGAAAAGGAGCTTTCTATGAAATTAGCTTACGTATATATTGACAAGTACAATTCCCCTACTCATATCCAAATGCATTTGCATAATTGCTTTGAGTTAGTTTATTACCATAACACCAACGGGTACACAACGTGGAAACCCGCTTCTCACGAAGCAAACGGGCCTCTCATTTTTACCGAAAAAGAGCAGGGTTCTTATGAACAGATTGACTTTTCAAGCAACACGTTGATCGTTATACCGCCCAACACTTTGCACGATGAAAAACACTATGGAGCGTCAAAAGTTACGGCAATTGGGTTTAGTTTGGAAGAGGGTGATAAACTCCCCGATTTAGCGATTTTGAAAAAACCGTTCTTTATGCGCGATAAGGAAAAACTGTTTTACAACTCTGTCCGTCGAATTGAAAAGGAATATGCTGCCCATTCTGCATTTTTCCAAAATATAATTTGTCTATACTTAAATCGTTTATTGCTTGAATTAACTCCTCACACCCTTTCAACGCAAGACGATTTATTAAACTTCATAAAAAACTATATCGATGAACACTTTACGCAAAATCTTAAAGTGGAAGATTTAGCAGAGCAAATTTTTTATTCCCCCGACTATTTCCGCACGCTTTTCAAAGAAAAATTTGGTATGAATCCAAAGGCGTATATGATTGATAAGCGCATCCAATTCGCAAAAAAACTTATTTATGAAACAAACTTAAGTTTAACGCGAATCAGCGAGCTTTGCGGTTTCAACGATTATGCTCAATTTAATAAATTTTACAAGAAAAAAGAAAAGGTTTCTCCATCGCAAGCACGGGGCGACAAATAATATATTATTTGTATAGCGTTTTTCCGTATTATTGTCAATGCCTTTCAACAAATTTTCATTTGTAAAATATTCCCTTGTTTTCTCATTTTTAGCAGACGATTCACTTCGCCTGCTTTTTATTTTTTAACGATTACGTATCTTGGTACATATTAATAATCGTTATATCTTTCCCACTATGTTTTCTTTGAGCCGCATATTCTCACGCAAGTCGCGCCCCGCTTTTCGGCTGATACTCACCAACATTTTCTTTTGAAGACTTGCGCTTGGATGGTAAATAGGAAAGATTCTAGTAAAAAACACAAAAATTGCTTGTGTTAGTCATCTCCTGATTTCGTTCCACATATGATGCCTTAGCTGCCCTTTCTACTCGTGTTGGCATAATTGTAACGTCATAAAATTTCAATAAATAGTCCTTGTATTGTTCGCCAATGTAAGGATATTGCGGGCGTACATAAATCCGTTTAATGTTTGGATATTTTTCTTTTAGTTCCGTCACGACAATATGGCTCAACTCATCAAACTTACTGCGACTGCCAAAAAGAAAGGTATCCACATCTTCTTCAACAATCAAACGTTCTACTGTTCCTCTTACTTTTTGTTTCAATTCATCTATCTGTGGCGTATTACGATGTCCAAAAAAACTACAAGCTTTCATAAATCCATCTTAATGCAAAAAGGAGCCTACCAAAAACATGAATGTTTTTAGCGGCTCCTTGCCAGTCCCATATTTAATTCAATAAAAAAGATGCCGCCTCTCGCGAGAACGGCACCGCAGAATATACCTTTCTCGTAAGTCACCACAACCTTGTCCACAATTTGCCTCACGGATTTTGTAAACGCGATAATAGATATAATTCCACCTGAATTATATCCGTAAAGACAAAAAATAAAATTGTGGATTCCATCTTTCGATAGAACAAGATTGTGGTTATACTCATTATACGCAATTTCTTATGCTTTATCAAGAGTCCGCAAAAAAAATATTTTTTATCCCTCGCGCGTGTTATATTTATTTCTTCTGTTAAACCTTCTTCTACTGGGTTAGTTCTTTCACGCGCCATGGTGACGCGTACCACGTACCACCTATTGAATGCAATACACCCTTGTGAGTAAAATAAAGAAATTTTTAAGAGTATCAGACTGTAAAGTACAGAGCTTGGAGATTCCCCCCAGCGCCATGCGCCTTTACAGTCCTTTTTTCGTTATACTCTTACTTCAATTTTGCGCTTTTACCAACGCAATCTTTTTCTAACGTATTATCCTTAAATCACCCCACGCTTTTTAAGAATAATAACCGCTACGTCACCAATCAATACAAGACAGCCTGCCACAATCCCGACAACCGCCCAAGGACTTGTACCTTTCGCAATTTCAAAGGAATACGCACTTACGTTCCCGCAAGCATCCGTGACGGTGATCTCGTACCTGCCTGCCCCATTTAACGTTTTCCCAAGGATATATCTCTCAATTTTCCATCTTTCTTAACGATTATATTTGCCGTCTCGGAAAGATCAGAAAGACTGACATCGTGCCGTAATTCAAGTGCTTTTCCTCACCGTTGACAAGCACTTTTTCAAACCAGACACGTCGTCGAAATTGCGCGTAAATTCGCGCACAATCGGCGCTAGAATCGCGAAGTTTCCACTTTTCGTATTATCAAGCGCATCTGTAATTATAAGCGAATATTCGCCGATTTCCGCGATGGCATCATTCTCCCCATTTTTTCTCATTTTTGCATAGCAACCCCTCGCAAAACCCTGCATTTCTCGGTGATTCCGCAATCCGCAACTTTTTCGCCCGTTTTAGCAACCCCTGCTTTCAAAATCGCTGAATACCGCTAACTGTCGGCGTTGCCGGCAGATGTGATTCGCAATGGCGGGGCTTTGCAACGCCTACGCTTATTCCTGCAAACCAAATCGGAAACGATCTTCCGTCTGATTTAATCTTTATTTGCCAACCCAACGCCCTTCCCTATGGCGAGCGTTCAATCTGTTTTTTCTCGTCCGTAACCACCAACCGTCCAGCCTTTTAAAGCAACATTCCTGTCCATTTTTTGATTTTCTTTTCAAACCGCCTTTTGTGCGTATCATTTTAAAATCGCATTGTTCTTTATCTCCTTTTGATATTTTTGCAATAAAAAAATCCGACTGCTTCGTTTGAAACAATCGGCATAGTTGGTGAACAGTAAATTATTTGAACCTTTATGACTCATTTATCTGCATTTATTTAAACTAGTGCCAATATAATAGCATATTTATTTTCTTATCTTATTAAATTGCGAATATATTAGCAGTATTCCTTAATGAAATCAAAACAAAAGTATAGAGATGAAATCCATGAACATTTCCCTTAGTTTTCAGGGTTTTTATTAGGGCTTTTCTTCGGGGCATTTTGGGGCATGATTGGGGCACAACTCTCAAAACGGGCACTTTTTGCATGTTTTTTGCTCATTTTGGCTCATTTTAGCTATGCTATCCGGCTTCGAGTCCCTGATCGTCCACCAGCAAAAAAGACGTACTTCGGTACGTCTTTTTTGTTGCGCGTATCAGGGCGAGAAGCCTGCGAATTATCCAGGGTTCGCGCGAGGAGGCAAGCATACAAGGCTTTCCCTCTACCGTTTTTTCTTCTTGCCGACGAAGCTTTGCCATAGGCAAATACCCTGATCGTCCACCAGCAAAAAAGACGTACTTTGGTACGTCTTTTTTGCTGGCTTATTCAATCAATATTAATAAAAGGTCGCAAGTTGTTCTTCAGGAGCTTCGCTCACTACGACTTTTTCTGCCGTCAAAACAGGGCCCTTTCCCTTATAAATGCGGTGCTTTTTAAATTCCACTTTCGCCGTAATCGTAATCCAATCACGCGTTTGTAAATTCATAACCTGCGGCAAAGTACAAGCGAGTCCGCAATACTGTATATCGTCCGCACAGCAGGTCATTACGTGTCTGCCGACCACAATATCCTGCGGATCTAAACGCTTGTCCGTCGCAACGATCCCACGGAATTTTACAATTTTACCGATATACGCTTCCAAATTTTCCGTTAAATCACGATAGAAAAAGGCATAATCCTTGTCCTTAATCTCAATCACGGGTGCGTTGATATCGAACGGCAACGGGTCTTCTATATCGTCAAACTCCGCTTTTCCGTCCGCTTTTTCATAGACGATATCGCATCTTCTCGAAATACCACGCACGATTTTGTGGAACTCCATTTTATCCATTCTATCGTCGAACCGATTAAACACACAAAGCTGCGTATTGTTGATTTTGTCAAAGACAAACTGACGCATATTCGCATTGTAATTGATAAAGGTCGTCGAATCGAAGAAGGTCATCACTTGGTTGATCATCCACCCCTCGGGCATCGCCGCAAAGAAGTCTTCCAAAAGCCAAGTACCGTTATATTCCACGACGATACGGTCCGCTTCGTACTGCATTTGCAATGCTGAAAGCTTTTCTTCCGTCATATCCGCTTTGTCTTCGATAACGACAAGCTCGACGTTTTCTGCATCCGCAAACTTGATCGTTTCATATTCTTCCACCCCCTCTTCCATCACGAGAAGTAGGGTCTTTTCCCCCGACGAAAAACGAGGGTCTTCCATCGTTTCTTGAATAAATTTCGTTTTGCCCGATTCCAAAAATCCCAAAAATAAATAAACGGGCGTTTCTACGGGAAGTCTTTTCATACTTTTACTCCTAACCCTTACAATCCAAACAACGTTTTAAGCGCATCCTCTTCCAACTTGCAACCGATTACACAAAGGCGACCGGTCACACCTGCAACGCCTTCACGAACGTCAGGCTCGCCAGGTACGTAATCGAAGTGAATCCACTTGCCTTCACCTGCGACAATCCCCTTTGCACGGAGTACCGTGCCGTACCTTTCTTCCTTCTGCAAGCTTTCCAACGCATCGAGAATTTCCTGCTTTGTATACACACGCGTCGTTTCTTGCCCCCAGCTCGTGAATACTTCGTCTGCATGATGATGTCCATGATGATGGCAGCCGCAATTCAGATCATCACACTCGTGTTCGTGGTGATGGTGATGATGCTCGTGATCATGTTCGCAGCACCCATGTCCGTGTTCATGCTCGTGGTGGTGATGATGCTCGTGCTCGTGACAGCAACAATTCGGATCGTCACATTCGTGTTCGTGGTGGTGATGCTCGTGATCATGTTCACAGCACCCAAGTCGGAGGCCAAGCGGTCTTAGGAAGACAACTCTAGGTTGCAACTCCTTGGCTCACAGAACGACATGGCT
>JAZORL010000159.1:0-11407 GCA_045656625.1 Candidatus Scatosoma sp.
GAGCATAGGGCTTCCTTCCAAATCATTGCGGATGTACAAGTAGTAATCGTAAGGATTATTGCCTTCTTTGTATTGGAAGGTAAGCATATCCACGTCGTAATAGGTCATTTCGACGGGCACACCCTTGAAGGTCGCGTGGATGATACCGTTGATGTCGGTAGCGCCGACCGTGAAGGTCGCAAATTCACCGCTGATTGCCCAAGTACCCATAAACGCATTGCGGATATAGAGGGAAGTGCTTTCTTCGCCGATAGTCAAGCTGTATACGTTTTGTGCTTTTACAAGCGAGCCGATCGTTTCCTTCGTTTCAAGGTTGTATACGTCGTAAGCATCGCCGTTGGGTTTGTAGCCGTAGCTCGTTTTTCCGTTTACGGTAAATTTACCGCCGATTGTGAGTGCGCTCTTGCCGTCGAATGCGTAGGAATTTCCGTTCATATCGATGAAATCGATATTTGCAAAGACGTCTTTTCTTTCGAAACTGTCCGCGCTGTTAAGAATAACAACCTTTTCGTCTTCATCGTAAGACATAAGGTAAAGCTTGCCGTTATAAGCAAACTTGCCTTGAAGTGCAGCGTCGAGCGTGTAGGGAACAACCGTTCTTCTACCATTTTCGATCAAGGTAATCGTACCTTCCATGCCAACGTAGGGCAGGTGACCGTACAAGCCAAAGCCGTTGAAGTCAAATTCTACGTTCGTGAATTCAGGTGCGTTGCAAATCCATTCGCCGTTATAATCGTCTTGTACGAACAAGCTGATAGCGGTGAAGCCCGATTCGCTGGCAGAATCGCTTAAGTAGGACGTCAAGGTGTTTGTGATCATATCGTGCGTGAAGTAGCCGAAAAGCTCGTCCTTCACGTAAGTAGCGTGGGGGATGTACAAGCATACGTAATTTTCCGTTTCGCTTGCTTCATATACAAGCTCCAACGAAGAACCGTCGCTATATACGGCGGTTGCCTTACCAATACCGTTTTGCCCGATACCGAAAAGGTTTAATACAATGCCGCTGTTCGACCAAGAGCCTACGTAGCTTTCGCTGCGATAGAAGGTCTGTGTTTTGTCCGCGCTTACAATTTTAAGTGCGCCGCTTGCATCAAATTCCGCCGTGTAGTTTACGCCGTTCATAGTGAAAGCGATTCCATTGCCCTTTACGCTGTATTCGCCGCTGAAGCTTTCTACGGTGTATTCATCGCAGGTGTAGCCGTCACGAACGTAGGATTTATGCGTATAGGTGAACTGGTTGATACCATCGAAGGTGAAGGTTTTGCCGACCGTCGCCGTCTTCGTCCAAGAACCCTTGAAGGAGTCGAAGGTAGAAAGGGCGGTCGTATCGATTACAAGATCTTCAAGTACGCCGTTGGAATCTTTCAAGGTGAGCACCGTGCCCGTCAACGTGCAAACGTCGTACTCCGTGCGAACCGATTCCCCGTTTTCAACCTTTTCCACGATCGCGCGATCGCCATAGAAGGAATAGTAAACGGTTGCGCCATCATCTTTCGTGAAATATTCACCGCGGAAGACGTTCTTCTTCACATACAAGGGGGATTCTTCGGTGTAATACAAACCGTCGCAAATTGCCAAGCCGTCGTCGGTGAGCTCTGCACGGTAATTATAATAGGAATAACGGTAGAGATCGAAGTTTGCGTCGTATACCTTCGAGGTGTCCGTTTCCGCTTCCTTTTCGTCGATTACAATTTCCCCAAGGTAGAAGCGAGAAAGTCTTGCGCTCTCGATGAGCAATATTTCGCCGTCAAAGGAGTAGTTTGCTTGTTGGGAGCTGTTGCCGTCCGAATAGGTCGCAAAACCGTTCTTATCAAGCGTAATCGTGAGAGGGTCTGTGTGGTTAGGCACCATCACTTGATAGGTGCCAAGCACAGGGGTGGGGTCTGCAAAACCGACGTAGAGCGTCACGTTCTTCATCGGGGTGTAGGAGTAGGGAACTTTTTGCGTGCAAGCTTCATCGAAGAAGTAGCCGTAGGAAAGATACCCGTTGTCCGCTCGCAAATAACGTACAAGTCGTCCACCGTTGATAAGGTATTCGCCGAAGGAAGCGTACATGCTCAACGCTTCGTTGGCGTTATCGAAATAGGTAATAGTTTCGATATTTTGTCCGTCGCGCTTAACGTTTTCCGTTTTACCCTCGGCATTCTTCGTCACGTAGTGAAGCTCCATCGAGAGGGTCACGTGTTTAATGGAAGGATTGCCGCTTGGATCAAGGATTAAGTTGCCGTCTTCTCCGCGTTCATAATCGGGATCAAAGTTGATGGTGGGGTACTTGCCTACCTTAAACACCCAGTCGCCCGAAAGCCAAGAAAGGTGATCGATAAAATAGGTACTGTCCGCCAAATTCGGGTTGGTCACACAGGATTGTACCGAGTATTTTTCCGAGTATACGGAAACGTGACCCTTTTCGTTGCCGCCGCCAACAAAATCGCCCGTCGTCGCATACGCTGCGCCCGAAGATGCATACGCAGCCGTCGTGCCGTCAAAGAAACATTCGCTTACGATGCTGTCGTTTTCAGCAAAGCCAGCGATACCGCCTGCGTAGGAATAGCAATAATCCGTCGTTGTCGCTAAGGGATCGGTGACTGATTGCGAAGCTTTTGCAACCACTTCACCCGTTGCATACGAGTTGGTAATAACCGTATATTGCCCGAGCGAACCTGCCACGCCGCCGCTGTACAAAGCGCCGGAAACGTTGCCGTGCGAGTAGGAATGGTGAATGGTTGCCGGCGCGCCGAGGGGATAGTTCGTGACCATATAGCCCGAAATACCGCCTGCTGCAAGAGCCATACCGCTCAAAACTCGAATATCTACGTCCGTGTGGGAAAAGGCGATTTCCGAGGGATGGGCACCGCCAAGATCGTCGGAGTAGAAACCTTGTTGATAGCCGACCAAACCGCCTGCGAATGCGAAATAGCTGTTGTCCGCAAGTACGTTGATTTCGCCGTTCGTTGCCGAACAAAGATAAACCGTCGCACCAACGCCGTAGCCAAGAAGAGAGCCGACCGAGATGGTCTTGCTATCGCTATGGCTTTCGTTCATGCCTGCGTTGATGGTGAAGTTTTCCAGTTGAACCCCATGGAAGAGTGCGCTGTTTTCTACGGAGGCATCCTTGTACGCCGCACCAAACAAGCCAACGTAATTCGCTGATTCGGAATGAATCGTAAAGTTCGAAATCTTGTATTCGAAAGGCTTACCGGACGCAGGATCGTAGTTGGTAAGGAAACAGCCTGCAAAATAGGAGTTTTCCGTGCGTAAGTCGCCGATGATTTCCAATTCTTCGCCCTTACAGTCGATGTCGTTAATGACCATATAAGAAGCGGTTACGTAGCGATAGTCCGCCGCGTTGACCTTTTCCGCGATAAAGAGCAAGTCGATAGGCCTGCTTACAAGGAAGGGGGAATCTTTCGTACCCATACCATCCATACGCGAAACGTCTTTCTTAATCCCTGCAACGGTAATCGTCAAATCTTGATCCGCAACGACGGAGTAGCTACCGTCCGCGCGGGGAGCGATTGCTTTCTCGTTTGCATATACGATAGCGTTGCCGGTATAAAATGCGCTGACGTTCAGCTGGAAGGTGACTTCCGTGCCGTATTCTACCGACTCACCGTTAACAAAATCGCTAACGAGGGTGTAGCCTTCGCCTTCTTCAAAGAGGACGGTTTTAGGGGTTTGGATTTCCCCAGAGCCGCCTTCGCTGGAAGGAACGTCGGAATCCGTGTTGTTGCCGCCTTTGGAGCCGCCACAACCTGCCGCAGCGATTGCGCACGCACAAGAAAGGGAAAGCAATAAGGCAATTAAATATTTCTTCATAAAAACTCCGTATATAATGTTTACAACTTTACTTTTTACGTATGGTAAGCAGTGATCAAGGTGCCGCTTTGAGCACAACACCCCAATTTAGAGCATACCTTCCTACATTATACTATATATTACGAAAAATTACAAGAAAAAACGGGGCGTTTTGCGCAATTTTCTCCATTTTTCATAAAACCGTTTTTTTCCTTTTTAAGCGGAAAATAATCACTTGACAAGTCTTGTGTTTTAGGCTATAATAATGCATAATGCAAATCTTATGCCCAAACGGAGTTTGGGCGGCAAGGAAGGAAAGGTTATGAAAGAAAAGTCGGGGGTAAAGCTGCTCCGTTCTTTATACGCCATATTATTTTCGCTTTTGACGATCTTTGTCGGCGCGCTGTGCATAATACAAGCGTGGTCGATATTTAAGTCGGCTCCAAGCGAAGCGTTTACTCGTGCAAGGGTGTGGACACATTTCAAAGAGATTTGGGTGCCAATCGTAGTGTTTGTGTGTGCGTTCGTTGGGAATATCATTCTTGCGCTTGCGTATCCTAAGCAAAAGGAAAAGCTGAAAGCGGAAATCGATCCTTTGATTACGGCGCGTCGTTTGCGTGATAAAGTGGGCGGCGTAGCTGCTGCAAGAAAAGAACGGATTTTTAGGGGCGTGCTCAATGGTTTGATTGCGGCGATTGTGGCTTTTGGCTTGACGCTTTGCATTGGAATTATGTACGTAGACTCGTACACGCCTATGCTCTCTGCGGAATTTTTCTTGAAGCAGGATTTCTTGGTAGACCGCTTGATTCGCGTGGCGATTTGCGCTGTATCGGGCTTACTTGCCTGCGTAATACTCGTAATTTTGAAGAGTTTTTCCTTAAAGAGAGAGATTGCGATTTATAAAGCGGCGCTGGTTGCAAAAGTGAAGGGCGCCCAAGAAAATGCGTATGCGGAAGTTTGTGAAAAGATTGCGCTTGCGAAAAACGAAAAAGAGCTTAACCAGGCAAGAATGGAAACAAAAGCACTTTTGAAACAGCAGGAAAAAGAAGAAAAATTACAACCGAAAGCAAAGAAAACGAACAAAGATCGCTCGCAGGTTTGGATTTGGGCGGCGCGTATCGCATTATTTGCGGTGGCAGTGGTATTCATCGTAATGGGCGTAGATAACGGCGGCTTAAAGGCGATGTTTATGAAGGCAATCAACGTTTGTACGCAATGTATCGGGATAGGGTAAGGATATGAAGAAATTTTTTGCAAAACTGAAAAGGGGTTTCAAAAAAATCCTGCCCACGAAGCGGCGTATCGTGCAGCTCTACACCGCATTGTTGTTCAATGCAAATATTAAGGGTTGGTTTAACGGTCAAATCTATCAAGGTCCGACCAAGAACGTTTGTGTGCCTGGTTTGAACTGCTATTCCTGCCCTGGTGCAACGGGATCTTGCCCGATGGGGTCGCTCCAAAATGCGCTCATCGATTCCAAGACGAGAATGCCGACGTACATAGTAGGGATTATCATTTTGTTTGGCTTGATACTTGGCAGAACAATTTGCGGTTGGCTTTGTCCGATTGGTTTGGGACAAGAATTGTTGTATAAGATTCGCACGCCGAAGCTGAAAAAGAGCAAGGCAACGCGCGTGTTCTCGTATTTCAAATATATCATTTTGATCGTATTGGTTGTGATTTTGCCCTTATCGATGGCGGTGCCGGGATTTTGTGAATTTATTTGCCCGGCAGGGACCTTCCAAGGGGGCTTAGGGCTTTTGCCGAATAAGGCAAAAGAAGGCTTGCTCGCACAGCTCGGGCCTATCTTTACGTGGAAATTTATCGTAATGGTCGCAATCATTGTGGCAAGTATCTTTATCTTCCGTTTCTTCTGCCGTTTCCTTTGTCCGCTTGGCGCACTTTACGGATTCTTCTGTAAAATCGCTATGATCGGTTTGAAGGTAGATAAGAACAAGTGTACCGATTGCGGACTTTGTATCAAAGTATGTAAGATGGACACCAAGAAGGTGGGCGACCACGAATGTATTCAATGCGGTGAATGTATTTCCGTATGCCCGACGAAGGCGATTGCTTGGAAGGGCTCGAAGGTGGTTGTTCGTGGGAATGACACCGACGTGGATCCTTCGAACGGTTTGAAACCATTGACCGCACTTTTGAAGAAGGATGTTGAAAAGGTGGAAAACATAGAAAACGTACCGACCGCACCCGTAGAAAATGCAGAGAATGAAAATTCTCAAACGGGGGTGGATCATGAGTAAAACGAAGAAAATCGTAGGGGTCGCGCTTGCATCCGTTTTAATGTCGGGCGCGCTCGTGTATTATAATTTCATTGACAAAGCGCCTTCCGCTGGTATGGGCGAGGGCAACGTTTGCATCGATTTTACATTGGAAACGTATGGAAGTTCGAGTGGAGATTTTGCGCTTGATGGAAACAAGGCTACGCTCGGCGATCAAATCGGCAGGGTTTGCGTACTCAATTTTTGGGAAACCTGGTGCCAAGCCTGCGTAGAAGAATTGCCCGAATTCAATCGAGTGCAAGAAGAATACGGCGATAAAGTGCAAATCTATGCGATTGCAGGGGTCACCTCGACGAAAGAAGAAATCGATACCTACCTTGACAACAAGGGTTGGAGTAATTGGGATAAGGAGCACGATTGGGCGGATTTTTCCTTGACCTTTGCGTATATGCCGTATGATACTTGTTTGGAAATGGGCTACGGCGGTATTTTGCCGAGAACGATTATCATTGATAAGAGCGGCTTAATTGTCTACGAGGACGATGGGAAATTGAGCTATGAAAAGCTGAAAGGGCTGATTGACAGCGTACTTTAATGGAGAAATAAAACGAGGCGTTTCTTGGATAGAAACGCCTCGTTTTTTATGCGTAAAAATACGGTTTGACGGGGGCAGGTACGTGAATAACAAAAAAATACTAGCTTTGGAACGGTAAGCCGTTTCAAAGCGAGTTTTTATTTTTCAATCGAATATTCGATTAAAGGAAGGGGGTAGGAATCGTAGGATTCTTCGCGCCTTCAGCAAGTACGCGTTCATAGTAGCATACGCAAAGCCACGTGTCTTTTACGCCGTCGTGCTTTTCAGAAAGCAGGATGGTGTTCAGGAGCTCGTAAATCTCTGCATCTACTGCGATGAAGCCCTTCAAATCACCTTCGTTTTCCATTGCACGTTCGCAAATTTCAAGCATTGTCGCCGTGTAGTCCACGCCGTCTACGTAGAATTCGCTCGTCGTGGGATCGGTAAATTGCATCGCACGCTGACAGTAGCTGTAAATGCTTTCCGAGGTGAATTGCACCGTAGGACGATTTACGTCAAGGTACAAGATTTTGCCGAGCGAGCCGTCGGAATTGACTACGTGATAGAAACCGTCCGTTTCGGAGAAGGTGTATGCGATACCGTCTGCAAGGAACTTTTCATGCGAAGCTTCGTTGAAGCTGTATTGTCCCAATGACGCATGCTCGAAGTAGGAATAGGATGCATCGGTCAACTTTGTGATGTTCAAGTTGAACGAACCGACTTCTTCGGTGCTAGCGTATGCCAAAAGCAAGTAGTAGGTCTTGCCTGCTTCCATATAATAACGGAAGTTGAAGTTGTAATCGTATTCGCCGGTGACGAAGAAAGGATGGTCGTACTCGGAAATAAAGGTTTTCCTGTCGCTATCCACGAGCCAGCAAATCGTATCCGATTCACCCGTAGAGCGAATGTCGTAAATGCCCGACGTTTCAGGGATAAACTTATGCTTGAAGCCACGCGGCGTCATGAGGAAGGGAACGTTGACTTTGTTATCGCCTTCGTACACTTGGATTGCGCCTTGGTAGGAAATACCTCTCATCGGGTCTTGCATGGGTGCGCTGTCGCCGTAGTGATCATAGTAAACGCAAAGCTCGAGCCATTCGTTTTCATGGTATTCGCCACCCCAAGCATTGTATTGCCATACGTAGAACACAATCAAATCAAGCAAATCTTTCAAATCTTGGGTGACAGGCGTATAACCATAATTATACATATTGTTGTTTGCTTCCCAAGCATAGTATTCTACTTCCGCAACATAGTTGATGCCAAGGTCGTCGTAGATAAAGTTGTTGTAAGCAAGCATCCAAAGACTCGTTTCTTCGCACCAAAGAGAGGTGAACCAAAGGTTTGCAAAGAGCAAAGGACCATCTTTCGATTCTACGTGGTAGTAGCCGTCTTCTTCGTTATAAACGGGGGTAATGTAGCGTTCGAATTGCGTTGCTGAGCCTTCTGGTGCCTTGACCGATGCGGCATAACGGAATACGTTCGCATCTACGCCAGGTGCGGAGATCATATCGTCCAACGTTTCAAAACGCAAGTTCTTGATTTGTACCGTATCGCCGTAAACGTTGCTCGACGAGTTCTTGTTATAGATAAGCGTCAATTCGTGTTCGCCTGCTTCGAATTCTCTAAATACGTACGCATAGCAGGTATTCCACTTATTCATATAGTTACCCGAAAGCTGATGAATGGGTACACCGTCAATCAAAACGATAAATTCGTCATACATTTCTTCCGAGCCGAGCTTGTAATCAAAGGCAAGCGCCGTGTTGGCTTCCGCTACGAAATCTACGTACAAGGTTGCATACGAATAGTTGATATTCTGGTTTGCATTTTCCAAGTATTCGCCGTTTGAGCTGATATACCAAGGCCAGCTATACTTATCATAGCCTTCGTCGTCGCTCGTCACAACGCCCTTCTTGTGCCAACGGTAGGTAAAACCGTCTTTGCCTAAAACGTTTGCTACGCCCGTAAGCGTGGGCATTTTGTTCAAATAGGAATCAGGAACTGGAATTCGTTCGATGATTTGAGTCCCACCGTCCTCAGGCTTGCTACCGTCGCCCTTGATGATGTAGGGTTCGTAGTTATCGCCCATGAAATAATCATAGCGCTGTTGGAAATCTTTCGCTTCCGTCATGGAACCTGCGTGCATGAAAGTGATTACGCCGTAACGGTCAATCATAACGGAAAGGGGAACAGCGCCCGAATAGAACGCATTGACAAGTCCGCTGTCGTTGTCGAGGGGGACCATATCCAGGGCAAGACCTTTGTCGGTTTTGTATTGTGTGATTACCGAGGCGGTATCTTTCGGTTCTATGCTAATCGCAATAACCGCTACCTTTTCAGGATAGGGTTCGCCGTTTACGCCTTCATATCGAATCGAGTTGTCGAGCGCAGGGAATTCGGCTTCGCAAGGACCGCACCACGTTGCCCAGAAGTTCAAAAGTACGACTTCCTTCGTTTCCAAAAGGGTGGAAAGGGTAAGCGTTTTACCTTCCGTCGTCGTCACGGTGAAATCGTGCATAACGTCGCCTAATTTATATCTCTTACCGCTCGGGATTTCGTCACCAAGCAACTCGCCCGTAGGTTCTACGATAGCGATAATCGTTTCCCCGCCCCAAGGTTGGGTGTAAATGGTGATATCAGGGTCACGAAGTTGATAGCCGGGTTGGATATCTTCCAAAAGAATGATGTATTCCGCAGGGGGGACTTCATCTTCCATGAAATATGCAAAACCGGAAGAGTTTGTGATTTCCGTTGCAACAATTTCGTCGGTCATTTCATCTACGAGATGAACGGTGACGTTCGCCATGCCGTAATCGGTAGGGTTTTGCACGGAGACTCGATACGTATAAGCCATGCTGGGGGTATCGGGTTCTTCACTCGTGTTGTCCTCACTCGTATCACCCTCACTCGTGCCACCTTCGCTTCCGCCGGGTTGTTCGCTCGTCGGGGGAGTGGACGTATCGCCGTCGCTACTGCCACCGCCGCCACAGCTCGCCGCAACGCCAAGACCGAGACAAAGGGTCATAATTGCGGAA
The DNA here is from genome assembly GCA_045656625.1 of Candidatus Scatosoma sp. Taxonomy (GTDB): domain Bacteria; phylum Bacillota; class Clostridia; order Christensenellales; family Borkfalkiaceae; genus Scatosoma. The sequence goes on from JAZORL010000159.1 coordinate 9,648, forward strand.
AGCCAAGTAATTTTCTTAAAGATTTTTTTCATAATAACTCCAAAAAGTTTTGTTTTTCTTATTCAGCCAAGGTGACCGTGTATACACCGAACGCAGCTTCCGTTCTAACGACGCTCGCTAATTCAGCTCCGATTACGTGGATTTCATAAAGGCCTTCCCCAGGGAATCCCATGGGCGCGTATGCGCACATACCGTTTGCGTCCGTCGAAACGGGAGAATAGCATGCACCGAGAGTACCATCAGATTCTACTTTGCAGAATTGTACTCTTGCGTCCGCTGCGGGGGTACCGTCTGCGTTAAGTACGATTACGGTGTAGTTGCTAACAACGCCGGGTTGTTCGCTCGTCGTGGGCGTGGAATCGTTGCCCTTATCTTTGCTGCCGCCACAGCTTGCTACTGCGCAAAGGCCTGCACAAAACGTAAGGGCAAGACAAAGACCTGCAAGTTTTTTAAATAATTTCATAATTACCTCCTTGAAACGAAAATCATCTGATTTACCTTTCACTTAAATTTTTTATTTTTATAACCGCGCATAATGCGCAGTATAGATATTGTATCATAAAAACGAGAAAATAGCAATCATTTTATCAGTAAAATGAATTATTGTTTATGTCACGCGCACGAGAAAAAAGTTTATCCCTACACAAAAAAACCGTTGTAAACTGAGGTTTTACAACGGTTTTTACTATTCAATAGAAAATTTTGATAGTTTTAATCGAAAAATTGATAGTTGCTTAAAGCAAGCTTGCAGCGTCCTTATCGCAAATGATGGTCACGAAGGGGTGGAGCTGTAAAACGGATGCAGGAAGGTTGGGGGTGATTTCGCCCTTGACCATGCCTTTTACCGCTTCGGCTTTGTTTTTGCCCGATACAACCATGAGAATGGACTTCGCTTGCATAATGTTTTTGATGCCCATAGAAAGTGCTTGACGGGGCACTTCGTCGATGGAGTTAAAAAGACGAGAATTGTCTTTGATGGTGTTTTCGGTGAGATCGACGAGGTGGGTCACGGAATCGAAGGGAGTACCGGGTTCGTTGAAACCGATATGACCATTCGAGCCAAGGCCGAGCACCTGTACGTCCTGCTGCATTTCTTCAAGCAATGCGTTGTAGCGATCACATTCCTTTTGTGCGTTGGGTGCGCTACCGCAAGGAAGATTGGTTTTCGATTGATCGATGTCGATATGGTCGAAAAGGTTGGTGCGCATGAAATATGCGTAGCTTTGGTCGTGGTCAGCGGTGAGGCCGACGTATTCGTCGAGGTTGACGGTGGAAACGTTCTTATAGGACGTGCCGTTTTCCTTGCAGTCTTTCGCCATATATTGATAAGTCCCGATCGGGCTGGAACCCGTTGCAAGACCAAGGATTGCATTTGGATTCTTCTTGACGATATCGATCAAGATTTTTGCTGCTTTTTGGCTCATTTCATCGTAGTTTTCGGTGATAATTACTTTCATAATATGTACGCTCCATATTAAAATATTTTTTAACGATTCCATTATAAACGATTGTGAAAAATCCGTCAAGTATTTGAGAATATTTTCTCAAAAAACTTTTATAATAGGGGAGTGGAAGGGGAAAAAATAAAAAAAGAAAATTTTTCATATTTTCAAGGCAAAAAGCTTTGACAATGCTAAAAAAATGTGGTATAGTAGTATAGCTTTTGAATAAGAAAGAAGAAATTGAGCTGTTGCAGAAGTACCCAAGAGGCTCAAGGGGCTCCCCTGCTAAGGGAGTAGTATGGGAAACCGTAGCACGAG
>JAZORL010000160.1:0-12781 GCA_045656625.1 Candidatus Scatosoma sp.
GCAAGGTCGGCGTATTTTTCTCTTTTTAATTATTCCGCTTTGATTGCGCCAACAGGACAAGTATCTGTGCAAGCCCCGCAGTCTACGCATTCGTCGGAAATCACGTAGATGCCCTTGCCTTCGTCAAGCGCGATCGCGCCAACGGGACAGGTATCTGCGCATGCGCCACATGCCAAGCATTCATCCGTAATTACGTGTGCCATGAATTTTTACCTCCGATATTTTGCTTTGCTATAAATATTATAACACGTTTTTTTGAAATAGTAAAGAGTTCCGAGAAAAAATTTTAAGCTTTTTCCGCTTTTTTTCGTATTTTTACTTACTTTGGCGAAGCCTTGCTACAAGTTCCTTTGTCAACGTTGCCGCACGGTGGATTTCTTCTTCCGTGTTGTTCTTGCCAAAGCTAAACCGCACGCATTCCTTCGCTTCTTCGTCCGTTTTGCCCATCGCAAGCAAGACGTGGCTGGGTTTTATCGATGCGCTCGCACAAGCCGAGCCTGCCGCAACCGATACCCCGGCAAGATCCATATTGTACACGAAATCCGCATTATTGACACCGCAAAAGCGCACGTTCAATACGGACGGAATACGATCTTCCCCCTCGCCGTTGATTTCCACCCCTTCCAAATCGGAAAGTTCTTTCAAAAATAATTCGTTCAAGCGTGCAATTTTCTCATTCGATGCGGACATGGTAGCCACATTTTGCTCATAAGCCGCCGCAAGCCCCACGATGGCAGGCACGTTCGTCGTACCGCCGCGCAAGCCTCGCTCCTGCTCGCCGCCAACGATAAGCCCCTTCATTTTCACGCCGCCACGGACATACAAAACGCCACAGCCCTTCGGCCCATAAAACTTATGCGACGAAAGGGAAAGCATATCCATACCCAACGCTTTCACGTCCATTGTGAGATACGGTGCGGCTTGCACCCCGTCACAAAAGAAGAGCGCACCCTGCTCTTTGGCAATTTTTGCAATCTCGACGATGGGTTGGATTACCCCCGTTTCATTATTCACCGCCATAACCGCAATCAAGCCCGTCTTATCCGTAATCGACTCTTTTAAGGCGTTCAACGCAACCCTGCCCCCTGCATTTACAGGTAAATAGGTGACTAAAAAGCCTTCCTTTTCCAGCTTTTCCGCCGTAGCAAGCACGGCGTGATGCTCGATCGCGGAAACAATCACGTGATTTTTTCCTTGTTCCTTTTGCGCGTGTGCGCCGCTGTAAAGCGCCCAGTTATCCGCTTCCGTACCGCCCGACGTGAAATAAATTTCGTTTGACTTGGCATTCAAAAGCGCTGCAACCGTGTCCCTTGCGGTATCAATCGCAATCATCGCTTTCCGACCTACGGCGTGCGGAGAATCCGCATTCCCGAAAAAATCGGTGAAATAGGGCAACATCTTTTGCAATACGTTTTCGTCGAGCGGCGTCGTTGCCGCATGATCGAAATAGATTCTGTTTGACATAACGCCTCCCGTCCTATCGTTCTTCCTATATTATAATGCTTTCGCGCGAGTTTGTCAATCTCAAATGCGAATAATCCCGCTTGAAAAAGTTTTTTTGCAAAAATAGGAATTTTTTTCAAAAACCCCCTTGAAAAATGTTAGAAAATATACTATAATGTTTGTAATTATCGGTTTTTTGTAAAAATGGACGGAAAAAATAGGGTTTGAGAGAATACCCTTTCCCATTTTTACCTCCCAACCGACCGATAAAATTTCTTTTTCAACACAAGGGGGATTTATATTATGAGCACAAACTTTGAGAGCATTCGTAACATTGCGGTTGTCGGCCACAGCGGCGAAGGTAAAACGACGCTTGTGGAAGCCATGCTAATGGCGGCTGGCGCAATCGACCGTATGGGGAAAGTAGCGGACGGCACGACCGTTTCCGACTACGACGATCTCGAAAAAGCAAAGAAAATGTCCATCTATACGTCCGTTTCCAATTTGATGTGGAAGAACGTAAAGATTAACCTTCTCGACCTTCCCGGCTATTACGATTTCGAAGGGGAAAGAAACGAAGGCTTACGCGCGGCAGGCGGCGCACTTTTGGTTATCGGCGCAAACGGCGTAATTCCCATCGGCGCAGAATCGATTATCGAAAACTGCTTGAAGCTTGGTAAACCGCTCATCATCTTTATCAACGGTATGGATAAAGAAAATGCGGACTATCTCGGCACGGTACAAGCCCTTCGCACAAAATATGCAGGGAAGCTTGCTCCCATCCAAATTCCTATTATGGAAGGCGGCAAAATGCAAGGCGTTATCAACGCACTTCAAGAACGCGCTTACCTTTTCAAGGACGGCGGTCCTCAAGAAATCCCCGTGCCTGAAAATATGAAAGACCAAGTGGAAGAGATGAAGGCTTCCCTTATGGAAACTGCAGCAGAAAACGACGAATTATTGCTCGATAAGTATTTCGAAACGGGCGACCTTACCAGAGAAGAAACGATTCAAGGTATCCGTATGGGTATCGCGTCGGTTAGCACGATCCCCGTTATGGCAGGCTCGGCGCTTACCAACCGTGGTGTTATCAACCTCTTGAACGAAATCGTCACGTACATGCCCCTTGCTCGTGAGCGTTTGAACACGATGGTTTCCGATGCAAACGGACAAATGTACTCCCTCCACACCGAAGCAAACGCACCCTTTGCGGCGCAAGTCTTTAAGACGGTTATCGATCCTTTCTCGGGGAAACTCAGCTATTTGAAGAGCTTCCGCGGCGTTTTGAAGAGCGGCTCGACCGTTTGGAATCCCAACACCGAAACGGAAGAAAGAATCGGCCAAATTTACGTCCTTCGCGGCAAAAAGATGGAAGCGGTCGACGAACTCAAAGCAGGCGATATCGGCGCTGTCAATAAGCTCAATAATACCAACACGGGCGACACCCTTTGCGATCCTTCGGACAAGGTGAAATTCACCTCTATCTATTTCCCGAAACCCACCCTCTTTATGTCGGTTGCGGCGGAAAAGAAGGGCGAAGAAGACAAAGTGTTTGCAGGTCTTGCGAAATTGAAAGAAGAAGACTACACCTTCTCGATTGAAAAGAATGCGGAAACGGGTGAAATGGTGATCGGCGGGCAAGGCGATGCACAGCTTGAAATCCTTGCAAAGAAAGTGAAGGCACGCTACGGCGTAGATATGAAACTTTCCTCGCCGAAGATTGCTTACCGTGAAACGATCCGCGGCAAAGCGGAAGCGGAAGGCAAACATAAGAAACAATCGGGCGGCCACGGTCAATACGGTCACGTTAAGATTCGCTTCTCCCCTTGCGAAGAAGAATTCGTATTTGAAGAAGAAGTTGTCGGCGGCGCAGTACCCAAGAACTACTTCCCCGCAGTCGAAAAAGGCTTGCGTGAAAGTATGGCGGAAGGTCCTTTGGCTGGCTATCCCGTCACTGGCTTGAAAGCAGTGCTTTACGATGGCAGCTACCACGACGTTGACTCGAACGAACTTTCCTTCAAGATGGCGGCTTCGATTGCATTCAAGGAAGGCTTGAAGAACGCGAAACCTGTCCTTCTCGAACCGATTTATAGCTTGAAGATCGCAATCCCTGCGGATTATCTCGGCGACGTTATGGGCGATATCAATAAACGTCGCGGTAGAATTATGGGTACGGACACGGAAGGCAATCGTTCGATTATTACGGCGGAAGTTCCCCTTGCAGAAATCAAAGAATACACGATGGAACTTCGTTCCTTGACGCGCGGCAGCGGTAAGTTCGTATCCGAATTCCTTGGCTACGAAGACGTACCTCCTATGCTCGTTGACAAAATCGTAGCAGCGGCAAAGGCAGACGCATAACGAAAAATTTAGCAGGCAAAGGCGGCGTACTCCTTTCGCTCAGCTTTTGCTAATCCGTAAAAAACGGCTTTCGAATCCCCCTTCGAAAGCCGTTTTACTTTACAACAAAAGAAAAAGATGCTATAATAAAGCTATGAAATATAACTACAAAAAACTCTATGAAAAAAATACAGCCTTTTTAGAAAAGCACCCTGCATTTCAGCGTTCGTTGAAATACGTGACGCCTATGCTTTCAGCATTCTTTTTCGGTGCATACCTCTTTCTTTGGTGGTACGGAATTTTCATCAAGGATTTCAAAACGATGGACTACGTTAAGCTTTTCACACTTGCGGCAACGACCTACCTTCTCGTCGTCGTGCTTCGGCTTGCCCTTGCTCGTCCCCGTCCTTATAGCGAAAGGGGCGCAGGAATCACCCCCATTTTGAAACGCAAAGGGAGTGATATGGATTCTTTCCCGAGCAGACACGTTGCCTGTTCGGCGGTGATTTCTATGCTTGTACTCCACCACTTCACGGCAATCGGCATTTTGATGCTCGGCTTGACCGCATGCCTTTCCTACATTCGCTTTGCAACGGGTATGCACTATCCCTCCGATATTTTCGGCGGACTTGTATTAGGTATTGCCGTAGGCACATTCGCTTGGATTTGATAGAACAAAAAAGCAAACTCGAAAACGAGTTTGCTTTTTTTAGTATTCGTCCGTTATACCCAATAAATAGTCCGCCGACGTTTCTAACGCTTTACACATCAAACAAAGCGTTTCCAAAGACGGATAACTTTTTCCTGATTTATAATCGGTCACGCATTGTTTGGAAACGTTGATTTCTTTGGCGATTTCCACTTGCGTTTTTCCGCTGATTTTTAATAATTCATTAAATCGTTCTGTAAACTTCATGCTCTATTTTCAAAATTTCATCACGCCCATATCTAAAAGCACGTCGGAAAGCCTTGCCAAGCGCTGCGGGGAAAGGGTTTCGCCGCGCGCTTTTTCATCTACACCCGCTTCCGCAAGCGCCGTTTTGGCTTGTTCACGCGTGAGCTTAAAGAAATTTACAAGGTTGTTTTCCAACGTTTTACGGCGGTTCAAAAAGGCACATTTTACCGTTTGGCGGTAGGCTTTTTCGTCTTTCACCGCAACCCTGCCCCGCTCAAATTCAATTTTGACCACCGCAGAGTCCACGTTCGGGCGAGGATAGAAAAGGTTTCTCGAAACACGCTTTACGATTTTAGCATTCCCCTTTAAGGCAATCGCCGCCGTGATTGAGCCGTACTCGGGCGTATCCTCTTTCGCGCAAAAGCGCTCCGCCACTTCTTCCTGCACCATAATCGAAAGCCCTTGCACCTTGTCGCTCTCTTCCAAAAGCTTGGTGACAAGCGGCGTCGTGATGTAATAGGGTAAATTCGCAACGACAGTGTACTCCTCGATTTCCTTTTCAAACTCCTTCAAGTCGAGCTTGTTGAAATCACGGAAAATCACCTCTACGTTGTCCAAACCCGAAAGGGTTTCGGCTAAAACGGGCTGTAAATCACGGTCGATATCAAAAGCATACACCTGCTTTGCCGCTTCCGCAAGCGCGCGTGTGAGCGTACCTGCGCCACAGCCGATTTCTACTACCGTGGTATCCTTCGTGATCCCCGACGCTTCCACTATCGAGCGCAAAAGATTGGTATCGGATATAAAGTTTTGACCGAACTGCTTTTTGAAATGGAAACCGTGTTTTTCCAAAACAGAGCGCAAATCTTGCATGGTATACTCCTTTTAATAATTCACGTAATTTGGTTTATGAGTAATTTTCAGTAAAAAACGATGCAAGCTACAAGAAAGACAAGGCGCGTTGAACACACCGCGGGGAGCGTACTTGCCGTACGTGACCAAGGGGCGCGGAAACGCAAGGCCGCATTTCGAGCGACTTTTTAGCTAAAACGATGCAAGCTACAAGAAAGACAAGGCGCATTGAGCACACCGCGGGGAGCGTACTTGCCGTACGTGACCAAGGGGCGCGGAAACGCAACGCCGTATTTCGCCGTAGATTCTTCGTTTTTTTAGGAGTCTGTGATATAACTCCGCACGTACAACGGAATATTCACACTTTGCGCAAGCCGTTTGCACGCTTCCACTTCCGTTTCGCCGATACAATCGACGATCGAGAAACGGCAATCAATTCCGTTGCGCTTACAAAGCTTTGCAAATTCCACCAAGCCCGAGAACCCAGCTTCGCCGAATTGCGAACGGCAAATGGGTTGGTATTTTTCCACGCAAGAAGCATTCAAGGACACGTTGACAAAGTCAATCTTGCCTTTGAGTTCAGGCGTGATATCACGCTTATTGATAAGATTACCTTGACCGTTCGTGTTCAAACGGGTTTTGAGCCCTTTTTCGTGGAAAAAATCGCAAAGCGCGGTCATTTCCGCAACCTTATAAGTCGGCTCGCCGAAGCCGCAAAATACGACTTCCTTGAATCTCGTCAAATCGCCGAAACCATTCGCCGCAGCAATCACCTTTTCCACCGTGGGATCGCCGTTACGGAGCCACAAATAGTTCCCGTAATAGCTCGTTCTTTCGTTTCTTACGCAAAAATCACAGCCGTTCGAGCACTTATTCGTCAAGTTTACGTACAAATTTCCATCAAGGGTATAAAGATAGGTATCCTTGCGGTTTTCTTCTTGCTTGACCTGCTTTTGCTTTTGTTGCGATTGCTGGTTTTGCTTTTGCTGAACCTGCTGATTTTGGGACTGCTGGGGCTGTTTATTTTTATTCTTCTTGCCACCTTGCTGACCTTGTTGTTGGGGCTGCTTTTGCGCAACTTGGGAATTTTGCTGACCCTTTTGCGGTTGAGCATTTCCCTTTACAGCGTTATTTTGACCGCCCTGCTTGCCCTGATTTTGGTTTTGCGGCGCTTGACCCTTTTGGGGCTTTTGACCGTTTTGAACATTCTGAATGTTTTGAACGTTTTGGGCGTTTTGAGTGTTTTGAGCGTTTTGGTTGTTACCGCCGTGACCACCACGATGGCGACGACGTCTTTTTCTACCGCCGCCCTGCTGATTTTGCGATTGTTCCGTTTTGTTTTTGATTTCTTCTATAAGATTATTTCAGCTTAAAAAAGAGTGCTTGGGCGTTTTCCCAAATTTGCTTTTTAAGCTGCTCCTTATTTTCTTGTTTGAGTTCCGCAAGCTTTTCCGTGACGTACACAACGTTCTTCGGTTCGTTGGGAAAAGTACCGCGAAAAGGTACGGGCGTGAGATACGGACAGTCCGTTTCCGATAAAAGGCGGGTAGCAGGTATGCGTTGAACGCTTTCTACTACCTTATTGGCATTCTTGAAGGTGCAAGGTCCGCCAAAGGAAAAGTATAAGCCCAAATCGAGAAAATCTCTCGTCATTTCCGCTGAATAGGAATAGCAGTGCATCAAGCCGCCTTTCTTCAAAAGATTGCGATTTGCTTGCAAAATTTCCAACGTTTCCTGCGCGGCGTCACGGCTGTGCAGTACGACGGGCAACCCAAGCTCGTCCGCAAGCTTTAATTGCTCGATAAATTTTTCCTTTTGATATTCTCTCGGGGGATTATCGTCGAAATGATAATCTAACCCAATTTCCCCCAAGGCAATACACTTTTCGTGTTGACAAAGCGGGCGCAGTCTTTCCAAATCCCCGTCCTTCCACTTAGCAAGTTCGCTCGGGTGAAAGCCTGCCGTGAAATAGACGTTTTCGTAAAGGATGGCAAGCTCCGCCGCCTCATACGAAGAATCTAAGTCAAACGCGGAGCATACAATACGCTCAACGCCGTTTTCCTTGGCGCGCGCCAGCACGTTGTCTACGCTGTCAAATTCGCCGCCCGTCAAGTGACAATGAATATCGATATACATATTAGCCCAAAACCGTGCCGTCGGCTACGTCCTTTTCGGGTACAACGAGAGAGAAATTCCCATTCTCGTCTTCCGCGCCCAAAATCATGCCTTGCGATTCGATACCGCAGATTTTTCTCGGCGCAAGGTTGGTGACGAACACCACTTTTTTGCCGACCATTTCTTCGGGTTTATAATGCTTTGCAATCCCCGAAACAATCGTTCTCACTTCATCGCCGAACTTGACCGTTTCTTTCAAAAGCTTGCTCGATTTAGGTACTGCCTCGCACGCAATAATCTCGCCCACACGGAGCTGTACTTTCAAAAAGTCGTCAAACGCAATCGTCGGCGTTTCTTCCTTTTCCGCCTCAGACGGGGCTACCGTGTCCGCATTCACCGCTTTTTTATCCTCTTGGGGAGCGGTTTTTGCCATTTCCGCTGCATACGCTGCCGCTTGCGCCTCACGGATTTTTTCCACTTCCGCAAGCAAGGACTTCATATCCGTAATACGTACGAACAAGGGTTGAATTGCCGTCACGCTCACGCTTTCACGCACGCCAAAGTTTTCGCAAGCTTCAAGCGAACGGCTTTCGCCGCCAAACGCCGTGAAAATCTTTGCGCTCGTTTCGGGCATAAAGCTATCGAGCAAGCTCGCGCCGATTTGAATTGCTTCGGAAAGGTTATACAAAACGTCGTTCAAACGCCCCTTCTTTGCTTCGTCTTTCGCAAGCGCCCAAGGCATCGTTTCGTCAATATATTTGTTCGCACGGCGGAAGATCGAGAATACTTCCGAAATCGCATCCGCAATACGAAGCTCGTCCGCTTTGGCAATCGCCTTCTTCACAGCGGCAAGAATCGTCGCTTTGAATTCCGCATCGGGGTCTTCCTCACTCGTCGCCTTTACGACCGTACCGCCAAAATACTTATCAATCATCGCTACCGTACGGCTTACAAGATTCCCAAGGACGTTTGCAAGGTCGGTGTTAAAGCGCTCCGCAACGAGTTCCCACGTGATTTGACCATCGTTATCGAACGGCATTTCGTGGAGTACGAAATAACGCACCGCATCTACGCCGAAAAGCCGAGCCAAGTCGTCCGCATAAATTACGTTGCCCTTCGATTTACTCATTTTGCCGTCCCCTTGCAAAAGCCAAGGATGCCCGAATACCTGCTTGGGCAACGGTTCGCCGAGTGCCATCAAGAAGATAGGCCAATAAATGGTGTGGAAACGCAAGATATCCTTGCCGATAAGATGCAAATCCGCAGGCCAATATTTCTTGTATTTTTCGTCGTGATTACCGTCTACGTCGTAGCCAATCCCCGTGATATAGTTGGAAAGTGCATCCATCCAAACGTAGGTGACGTGCTTGGGATCGAAGTCTACGGGAATCCCCCACGTGAACGTCGTACGCGAAACACAAAGATCCTGCAATCCTTTCAAAAGGAAGTTATTCATCATTTCGTTCTTACGGGAAACGGGTTGGATAAACTCGGGATGGGTGTTGATATGTTCGATAAGTCTATCGGCATACTTACCCATCTTGAAGAAATACGCCTCTTCACGAGCGGGCTTTACGTCACGGCCGCAGTCGGGACACTTGCCCTCGACAAGCTGACTCTCCGTCCAAAAGGATTCGCAGGGAGTACAGTACATACCCTCGTAATAGCCCTTGTAAATATCCCCTTGGTCATAGAACTTTTTGAATATTTTTGCGACCTGTTTTGCATGATAAGAATCCGTCGTGCGCATAAATTTATCGTACGACGTACCGACGAGATCCCAAATACCTTGGATTTCGCCTGCAACGTTATCTACAAAGGCTTGGGGAGTCACCCCTGCCGCTTCCGCCTTTTCTTGGATTTTTTGACCGTGCTCGTCCGTACCCGTTTGGAAGAATACGTCGTAGCCTTCCTTGCGCTTAAAGCGCGCAATCGCATCCGCTAAAATCGCTTCGTAGGTGTTCCCGATGTGGGGTTTGCCCGACGTGTACGCAATCGCCGTCGTAATGTAATAGGGTTTTTTCGACATAACAAAACTCCTTTTTTCTCAATATCTTTTTCATTATACTACTTTTCATAAGAAAAGTAAACCGATTTTTACGCTACCGCAAGGGCAAATCTTCCCATCTGACGATTTTTCAAGCATTTCACACCCTGAACAAGCATATATTTAGCGTATGAATATTCTTTTTAGCGGCGTACTGCTCTTATGCTCTATCATCATTTTAATTCAATCGCCCGAAAATTTTTTAGCCGCCCTGCTTGACGGCGGCTCGCGTGCGGCAACCCTTTGCGTTTCCCTAATCGCCACCTACTCGGTATGGATGGGTTTAATCAAGGTTTGGGAAGATAGCGGCGTGACGCGCGGCGTATCCAAACTTTTGCGCCCACTCGCCAAAAAGCTCTTCAAAACTAACGATCAAGCGGCGCTCGATGCGGTGTGTATGAATCTTTCCGTCAACCTACTCGGTGTATCGGGTGCGGCAACGCCTTACGGCGTGAAAGCGGCGCAGCTGCTCGATCGCTCGGAAAATGCGGAATATGCATCCGCTATGTTTTTCGTGCTTAATGCGACTTCCTTGCAGCTACTGCCCACCTCTTTAATTGCGGTGCGCGTTTCCATGCACAGTCTATCCCCTGCGGACATCGTATTCCCCACCCTTCTCACCACTCTTTTTTCCACACTTTTGGGCGGTGTGTTGACTTGGCTACTCCTGCGCCCTAAAAAACGGGAAAAACTATGCGGATTTTTACAAACGCAGGGGGCAGGTACGAGATGACAACCTTTTTAGCCCTTCTGATCCCCACCATTTTTTTAGTCTCTTTTCTCTTTGCAATATGCCGAAAGGTCAAGGTGTACGATTCCTTTACGCAAGGTATGAAGGGGGCGATTCCGTTAATCGTTTCCATCTTTCCGTATATTGCGGCGGTGACAATGCTTTCCAAGCTTTTAGAGGTAAGCGGCTTGGGCGCACGGCTTGCCGAACTCCTTTCCCCCTTTTTCCAATCCCTTGGCGTACCCAAAGAGCTTGCTCCCCTTATTTTAATCAAACCTCTTTCGGGAAGCGGCTCGATTGCCGTGATTTCAGATATTCTCGAAATTTACGGTGTGGATAGCTATATCGCAAGATGCGCTTGCGTGCTTTACGGTTCGTCGGAAACCGTTTTTTATATCGGTGCGGTCTATTTTGCAGGCATTAAAAGAAAGCGTTTGCACGTGGCACTATGGATCGCCTTACTCTCTTATTTTTTATCCATCATCGTTTGCTGTGCCGTTTGTCAAATTTTGTAAAGTTTTTAATAAATTAACATTTTCGATAACAAAAAACAGCTTTTTGGATTGATTTTTCACATTTTTACGGGAAATAAATGTGAAAATGTGAATTTTTAACATTTTTTGAACATAGTATATCGTTTTGAAAAAAATAAAATTTTTTCATTTATTTTCTTTACTTTTTAGTATGGCGGGAGTATAATATACTTGTAAATCGGTTGAGGAAACCGACTACATAACAAAGCTCATCATTTTCCCCCTTATCATATTAGGTAACCGCCTTGGAATCGCAAGATTCCAAGGCGGTTATCTTTTCCAAAATTTATGATTGCATAGAAAAGCCGCGACGGAAAAATCCGTCGCGGCATATTTTTTCTACCGTTAATCGTGTACCGATAAACCCATTTCATAAGCAATCGTCATCAGCTCGGGGCGGTTCTTCACGTCCCCTTTTTCGTAAACGCCTTTGCCGTACAGCGTTCCTTTTTCCTCATAACCATCGATACACATAGCAAAGCCGTGGAAGCAAGCAAGCGTGATGTCGAGCGTGTCCTCATCCTCTTCCGCTGCCGTTGCGATGTAATACAAATCCTTATTCGCAATTTCCGTCCAACGCGCCACCGTTCTATCGATTACGGCTTTGAGCTGCGCGCAAATGGAATAGAAATAGACGGGGCTCGATAAAACGAGTACGTCACAATCGATAATTTTTTGCAAAATATCCGCCATATCGTCGTTAAACACGCACCTGCCCCCGTGATTTTTGCAATAATAGCAACCTGTGCAGGGGGAAATTTTCTTTTCGCAAACGAAGATTTTTTCCACCTCATTCCCGTTTTCAAGCGCGCCTTTCATAAATTCATCGCATAAAATATCCGAGTTTCCGCCCTTTCTCGGGCTACCCGATAAAATCAGCACCTTCTTCATTTTTTTATCTCCGTTTATGTAAAATCCCGTCGGCAAGCCGACGGGATTTGTATGCATTCAATCGAATTATTCAGCGCAGTTCTTTTTAAGAATTGCAAGGTTATCCATGATTTCCTTGGGCATCTTGTCGCCGAAGTTTTCTGCATAGTAGGAAGTAATTTCTTCCGCTTCCGCAGCCCAACGAGCTTTGTCAACTACAAGGAGTTTGTCAAGCGTAGCTGCATCGATATCGCAGTTTTCGATGTTGATATCTTTTGCATAAGGAAGGTAACCGATTGCCGTTTCACGAGCTTCTACCTTGCCTTCGCAACGATCGAGAATCCAGTCAAGAACGCGCATATTGTCGCCGAAACCAGGCCACATGAAGTTGCCGTTTTCGTCCTGACGGAACCAGTTAACGTTGAAGATCTTAGGTTGCTTTTCTTCGGGAACTTTCGCACCCATATCAATCCAGTGTTGGAAATAACGATCAACCGAATAGCCCATGAAAGGTTTCATTGCCATAGGGTCGTGACGAAGTACGCCTACTGCACCCGTAGCAGCTGCCGTCGTTTCGGAGGACATGATCGTACCTACGAACGTACCGTGATTCCAATCTCTGGACTGGTAAACGAGCGGGGTCGTCGTTGCTCTTCTGCCGCCGAAGATGATTGCGGAAAGAGGAACGCCTTCCTTGGAGTTGAACGCAGGAGAGATGCAAGGGCAGTTTTCTGCGGGTGCGGTGAAACGGGAGTTGGGATGCGCTGCGTTGCGGCCGCAATCAGGCGTCCAAGGCTTGCCCGTCCAGTCGATAAGGTTTGCAGGAGCTTCCTTCGTCAATTTTTCCCACCAAACGGTGTTGTCTGCGGGGTTGAGTGCTACGTTGGTGAAAATCGTACCCTTTCTAGTAGATGCCAAAGCGTTGGGGTTAGATTTTTCGTTGGTACCAGGCGCTA
>JAZORL010000161.1:0-4854 GCA_045656625.1 Candidatus Scatosoma sp.
CTTGGCGGCAGAGGCGGCGAAGCTTATGGTAGATATATTGCGACGTTAAAAATGCAAAAGGATAACGACAACGGCGAGCCATTCGGCTCGCCGTAAATATTTTTTTCAAAAAACAAGAAAGTTCCTTTTTGTGTCTTGCAATTCGTGCAAAAATATGGTATACTAATAAAGTATCACAAAAGAAGGGGTTTGCACGATGGCAAAGCTGTATTTTAAGTACGGTGCAATGGGTTCGTCGAAAACGGCGAATGCGTTGATTACAAAATTTAACTACGAAGAACGAGGAATGAAGGTGTGGCTGATTAAGCCGTCGATTGATAATCGTGACGGCGCAAATATCGTAAAATCACGCATCGGGCTTTCAGCGCAAGCGGAAATCATTACGCCCAACGTTGATTTATATCAAGAATATCAAAAACACACCGATTGCGACGTGATTATTGCGGATGAGTGCCAATTCTTGAAATCGGCGCAAATTGATGGTTTGCGCAAGATTGTGGACGAGTTGGACGTACCCGTGCTTTGCTATGGTTTGCGGACGGATTTCTTGACTCACCTTTTCGAGGGCAGCCTTAGGCTTTTTGAGGTGGCGGATTCTATCACCGAAATCAAGACTATTTGTAGCTGCGGTAAAAAGGCGCTTGTGAATGCACGCATTGACGGGGAAGGCAAGATTGTCACCGAGGGTGGACAAATCTTAATTGGGGGTAATGATTCCTACGTTGCCATGTGTCATAGCTGCTGGAAAAGTGCTATCGCCAAGCAAAACGGCGAAAAATAAGCATAAAAAATCACGCGTAAAACGCGTGATTTTTTGTTTCAACTCGTACCTGCCCTGCCTCATTTTAATAATGTTTCATAAAAATCTCGCAAAGAATGCAGGAAAGACGCTCGCTCGAAAGCGTCTTTTTTTATTTCGTCTAGTAAGGAAGTTTCCGCTTTTTCAATGCGTGAAAAACGGTTTTCGCGGCTAAGGAAATCTTCCATCGATAAGCTGGGCACTTTGTTATCAATTCGCAAAGGGTTCTCGTTTTTCTTTTTAAGTGCGGGATTAAAACGGAAAAGGGGAAAATATCCGCTCTCTACTGCTCGTTTTTCCTCTTCCATACACCGTTGCATCGGGAAACCGTGTTCAATACAAGGGGAATATGCGATAATCAAAGACGGGCCGTCGTAAGCTTCCGCTTCTAAAAAAGCGTTAAGGCATTGTTGCATATCTGCGCCCATGCTCACTTGCGCAACGTACGCCGTGCCGTAGGTCATCGCCATAAGCCCGAGTTGTTTCTTTTTCCGTTGCTTTCCGTTTGCGGCAAAACGTGCGGTTGCACCGAGCGGCGTAGCCTTCGATTGCTGACCGCCTGTATTCGAATATACTTCCGAATCAAGCACTAAAATATTCACGTTTTCGTTGAGAGCGAGTACGTGATCAAGCCCGCCGTAGCCGATATCGTATGCCCAGCCGTCGCCGCCGATAATCCACGTGGATTTTTCTTTTCCGTTGTCGCGGTGTTTCCACGCAAGGCGCATGCCTAAGCCAAACTCCGCATTGTCTTCAAAAAGGGAGTTTGCCCAAGCAGGGCCACGCCCATTTTCGTCCTTTGTATACGGGCAGGAAGGGGCTGAACCGCCGTAGATAGACGAGCAACCTGTCGCATTGGCAATCAGCAATTTTTCGCCGAAAAGCTGAGTGAGGAGCTTGATATAGGGCGTTTCGCCACAGCCTGCACAGGCGTAAGAGAACTCGAAAAGTGGTGTTTTGAATTGGCTTCCTTTGACGGTTTTTGTCGAAATGGAGGGGGCAGGTACGCGTTGAATGTTTTGTATAAACTCCCAATTCTTGCCCTGCGACGGCATACTGTCCGTCGCAGGGCGCATCACAAGCGCCTTTTCCTTGGCGGGGCAAACGTCCGCGCAAACGCCGCAACCCATGCAATCGTGCGGTGAAATTTGAATGCGGAAACGCGCACCTTTGACGCCAATAGCTTGTTTGGTGGTAAAACCTTCTGGGAAAGCTTCTTGTTCGTCGAGAAGGAAGGGACGGATTACGGCGTGCGGACAAGCAAAAGCGCAACGGTTGCATTGAATACAATTGTCCGCAATCCAAACGGGCAAAAGGAAGGGTACGCCGTGTTTTTCAAGCTTGGAAGTGCCAGTCGGCACGCTGCCGTCGGGAGAGAAAGCGGAAACGGGTAGCGTATCCCCCCGCAAAGAGAGAATCGGGCGCATAAAGCTTTCAAAATATTCGTTTTTTTGCGTATCGGATATAGAATTCTTTTCCGCCTTTTTCCATTCGTTTGGATAATCGATTTCTTGCAAGCTTTCGATGGCACGGTCAACGGAAAGTAAGTTTTGTTCGATAACCTTTTCCCCTTTGCGAGCGAACTTTTTTGCGAGGCTATCCTTTAAGAGGGTGGACGCTTTTTCATAAGGCAAAAGCTTGTTTTGTTGTAAAAAAAGGAAGACGGCTTGCATAATTACGCCCGTCCTGCCCTGCAAGCCAAGCTCGTTGGCAAGCGCTGTTGCATCGACGGTGAACAAGCGCAGTTTTTTCGTCGAAATTTGTCGTTTGACGGGGGCAGGTATGCGTTCATTCCGTTCATTTTCTGTTTTCCAAGGACAGTTTAACAGGAAAATTCCCCCCTCTTTTATCCCTGAAAGCATATCAAATCGAGTGAGATAAGAGGGGTTGTGGCAAGCAACAAAGTCGGGCGTTTCAATCAAGTAGGACGAGCGAATGGGGGAGCTTGAAAAGCGCAAATGGGAAATGGTTGCACCTCCCGATTTCTTGGAGTCGTAGCAAAAATACGCTTGTGCGTATAGCGGAGTGTTGTCGCCGATGATTTTTACAGTGTCCTTGTTAGAGCCGACTGTCCCGTCCGAACCTAAGCCGTAAAAGACGCAGGAAAAAAGGTTGGAATCGGTGGTGTCAAGTCGACGTTCAATCGGCAGGGAAAGGTGGGTGCAATCGTCGTCGATACCGACGGTGAAATGGTTTTTCGGCTCGTCTTTTTTCAGGTTTTCAAACACGGCAAGACAAGAGGACGGGGTGAATTCTTTTGACCCAAGCCCATATCTTCCCCCGAAAACACGGATGCAGCCCCGTCCGTTTTCAGCAAGCGTGGCGCATACGTCCAAGTAAAGAGGCTCCCCAAGCGCGCCCGCTTCTTTGCTGCGGTCGAGTACGGCGATTTTTTCGCAGGTTTGCGGTAAAACGCTTAAAAAATGAGAAGTGGAAAAGGGTCGAAAAAGTCGTACCTTGATCACGCCGACTTTCTCCCCAAGCGCACATAATTTTTCTATGGCTTCTTCCATCACAGTAGTGCCGCTGCCCATGAGTACGGCAACGTATTTAGCGTCCTCTGCACCGAAATAATCGAAAAGCTGATATCTTCTTCCGAACAATTCGGTGGTTTTTTCCATAATTGCTTGTAGTTGTTTTGGAGCGTCGAGATAAAAACCGTTTGCTGCTTCTCGGTTTTGGAAATAGATATCGGGGTTTTGCGCCGTACCTCGCTGTATGGGCTTTTCGGGCGTTAAACCACGGGCACGAAAACGTTCGAGATCAGCGTGGTCTATATAGGGAAGCATTTCTTCATATTCGGGTAATTCAATTTTCGAAAACTCGTGCGAAGTACGGAATCCATCGAAGAAATGCAGCACGGGAATACTCGTTTTTAAGGCACCCAGGTGTGCGATGAACGCCAAATCCGCCCCTTCTTGCACGCTTGATGAGGCGAGCATAATAAAGCCGCATTCTCGGCACGCCATCACGTCTTGATGGTCGCCAAAAATGCTCAATGCGTGCGTGGAAAGCGCTCGTGCGCTGACGTGGAATACAGTGGGTAAAAGCTCGCCTGCAAGCTTGTACATATTCGGCAGGGCTAATAGCAAGCCTTGACTGCAGGTGTAGGTGGTCGTCAATGCGCCGCAGGTCGCCGCGCCGTGTATCGTGCCGGCAACGCCCCCTTCCGATTGCATTTGTATGATTTTGGGTACGTCGCCGAAAAGGTTTTTCTTGCCTTGGCTTGCCCATAAATCCGCTTGCTCCGCCATAGGACTGGAAGGGGTGATAGGATAAATGGCGGCGATTTCAGTAAAAGCGTACGAGATATAGGCGACGGCGGTGTTTCCGTCTACGGTGCGTTGTTGCATAGTGAGCTCCTCTTTGTTTTTTTAGAATTTATTCCCATTTTTGCACAAATCAAACCTTGCGTTGCGTGAATTATTGAAAGAGCCGGGCGGAGAATAAACCCAAATCGAGGAATTTAGGAAAATGAAACCTTAAAATATGGAAGATTTTTCATAAAATATAAAACACGATTAAGAGATTTTCGTTGTTAAATGAGGAGCAATATAATACGATAGGCGCTTTTTGGGATGAAATGGAAGAGTTGTATGGTTTGGAAAACCTGCAAGGTTTAGGATATAAATGGGCAGGGAATACAATTTTTTATGCCATAGGATTAAAGGTAGGTGAGATAAAGGGATATAACCTTTGTATTGAGTTGCCCGACGAGCATTGGACGATTGTAGAGGGGGAAACGGAAAGGCTCAAGGAACTGTATGATGAAATCTATAAAGCAGGACCGTTAAAATACGAGCTTGAAACGTTTAATGAAAACGGACGATGTAGGATAAAATATTATAGATAAAAAGATAAGGGCTGACGGTCTTTCCGTCAGCCCTTATTATGTAAGTTTGTTTGATAGGGGTAAGATTTCACGTGAGAAAGGTGGAGCGTCGTGGTGAGATTTGCGAGTGAAAGAAAACGTGAGGCGAAATGCTTTTCATTTGCTATTTATAAAATTTGCGTCTATATAACAAATCGCCCATTAAAGGCTTAACCGCTATGGC
>JAZORL010000162.1:0-3984 GCA_045656625.1 Candidatus Scatosoma sp.
AAAGCGGAAAGAGTAATATTTTTATTGGAAAGACTTATCGCACCCGTTTCCCTTTCCTCACCTTCCCCATGAGGATAGAAATTCAGTGCGTAAGGCTTTTGCGTAAATGCCGTCGCTTTTTTCTCCAACTCTTCTTCTTTACATACTTCTAAGCGGAAGGTAAATTCATGTCTGCCAAGGTCAATATAATGATAAAATCTTGTCTCGTCAATAATAGGTAAATTAGCCACAGGATGCGCGCAATATACCGAACCATTCAAAAGGGTAATATACAAATTTCCATTCTCAATAGAACAGCCGTAGGTGCCGTCTTTGAATACCGCCAATACTTTACCGTCTTTCTCTACACCAACAAAGCGTTGTGAACACTCTTCAGATTCCTGCCCGTATTCCTGCGTACCAAACGAAGTTTGTCCAATAAAACGACCGATTTCTTTTAAGGGAAGTTCCAACTTCAATCCCTTCCCTGCATCGTTCCAATACACATTTACCGTCACATCGATATAATTGAAATCTTTGTACAAAGTATACGCCACACGAATGTCCGATTTTCCCGTTTCATAAATGCTTTCTACCGTCGTCAACAAATCGCCCCTTTCTATAACGCGCAAAGAGATTTTCGCTTCGGCTTTTCGGTAATTCGAGCCGAGCTTTTTCATATGCCAGCCCCAAGGGTCGGCATTATCGTCAAAGACAATAGGAGTGAATGCGTTGCCGCCTAAATATTCATTACCACCTACCATGTACGAGTTTAAACTACCGTTTTCTTCATCAAAACTCGTTTTTACACCGTTTGCATTGATAAACTCCGTGACAGTGGTTTTATCCAAATATTTTCTTTCACCTCTACGAACCTCAACGTCAAATCTTGTTAAGGACAAGGGATTGAGTTCCGTCTTAATCGCAAGCCGTTTACTTCTGTCCATATTGATACAAGACGATTCTTTAATGACTTGGAAAGGAACTTCCTTGCCGTCTTTCTTTACCGTAAATTCATACCCTTCCGTTTCGGATACTATACCGTCTAAAAGGAAAAATTCACCATTGAAAATTTGTTCTTCTTTATACGGCTGAGGATTATACACAAAAATAGGATAATCGCCAGGCTTCGCTTTTTCATAGCCAGCACAAAGCCCCATAAACGCTTTTGTGAATTGTTTATCGAGCAGTTCTAAAGCATACTCCGCCTTTTGCAGACTGCTCTTTTCCCCTTCGATAATACAAGTACCCGATAAAACGTCGTGGAACTGTATCGCTGCCATATTCTTTTGCGCTTCGGAAAACGCTGAAAGGTCGTACTGATACACCCCTTCTTTGTCCGCATATGCGCAAATCTTTTCCGTCTTTAACAGCTCGTTTTCTAGCTCTGCATACTTGTGTTTCAACCTTGCAATTGACGAATAGCATTTGATGAAACAAGGTTGTAAAGCACCGTTAAATTCAACATCGGGCTTAAATTTACCAAAGAACGCCTCAGGCGTGCTGTGGAATACCGAAACACCGTTTCTCTTTTGTTCTTCCGTAAAGCCTTTGATATCCGTCAAATCCTTTCTAGACGCGCCGCCGCCATGATTACCTACGCCCCACAGCGCAAACGCAATTTCTTCTTGCTCCCAAGGCTGCATTTTACGTTTGATTGCGTTGACAGCATTGCCAAGTTCCGAGCAATAAATCGTCGCGTCTTGGAAACGCGCCGCTTTCACTTTACTGCCGTCAAAACCAACCCAATCGAATACCATTTTCGGAAGATCGAAAATCCAGTCCATAGGACGGCAGAAAATATACCCTTCGTATCCGCATTTGCTCAGAATTTGAACAAGCCCCTGCGTATGCCCGAAAGAATCAAAATTGACCGCAACCGTAGGTCTTACGCCAAATTTTTCTTTAAAATAGGTCAAGCCGCTTTCAATTTGGCGGACAAAGCCTTCGCCGCTTGGAATATTACAATCGGGCTGGACATACCAGCCACCCATGATATGCCATTTACCTGCTTTTACAAGCTCTTGAATACGCTTAAATAACTTCGGGTCATATTCCTCGATATATTCATACAAAAGCGCTTCGTTGTGACAAAAGATATAATCATATTCATCTGCAAGCTCGCACGCAGAATAAAACGTTGCCAAAGCCGCCGTCGCCCCTTCATTCCAATCCCATTGCCAAACAGGATCCAAATGCGCGTTACATATCAAATGTAATTCCTTCATAATGTTTTCTCCTTTTATCTTTGCCTAAACCAAACGGAAATACGTGCGTTTTTCTCGGTCCACTTCTTTCCGCAAGAAGTATAATCTGTGAGCAAGACGTTACTCGAAGCCTATGATAGAACCGCTACAAGCTGTTACACCCAATCCTCGGCAATCTTACTTCAAATTTTCTATTTGTTTATTATATTTGTTTCTATCCGGCTTATAAATGTAATTCTAAAAAAACAGCTTGCCCTATCTCATTAAAATCTATATTTAGTATACCGTTTCGCATGAACGCTGTCACGCTCGTATTGCTAGGATAAGCAATTTTTACTTCCGAAATCTTCTCTGCTATGTGCACACTCACTTTTTTCAAACCATTTAAACACCAAACAGCAAGATATATCGTTTCGTCCGTCTTAAAGCCTGCAACAACATGATCCGCGTCAAAATCAGTGAAGTTATTCGGGAAATATGGCAATGCCGTTTTCTTTGCTTTGGTCAACGAATTATAATACTGTACACCTTCCGCCACGAGCATAAGTTGCCGTTCGTTCAACAGCTCTAAATGACTGGCAAGGTGCATACGACCTAAAAAGCTGTTGATCATATTCATAATGATTCTATCATCTGAAATATTTTTCGACACCCACTTTTTATCATATTTTTCAGACAAAGGCGACCCGATTTCGCCAACGCCAACAGGATAACTCCATACAGCAGCTTGCTCAGGAATAACCGCTGACAAAATATTCCCTACGATATATGGATACTTCAAATAATCCGTTTGATCGGACGTGGAAACAAGCGGATACACGGACAACGTTTTATAATCCATGCGCATACCGCCCGAAGAACACCCTTCAAAGATAACTTGCGGATATTTTTCCGTCATTTCTTTTATCCAAGCGTAAAACGCTTGAGCGCAACATTCTAAGCCTTCACCAGCACAAAAAGCCGCGTAATCCGTACCGACGCCACAATCTTCGTTATAATCGCATTTAATATAATCCGCCCCATAGTCTTCCACCATTCGGCGAATGGTTTCACTCATATATGCGCGCACCTTTTCATTGCGATAATCAAGAAAATATCTATTCATGACGGCAATTTTACGCCCGTTGCGTTGCATAAAACAATCATCGTCATAATAATCCAGCATTTCTTGACATTTGATGCCGATGATTTCGGGCTCTATCCAAAGACCTGCCTTCATACCAAGCGAACGAATATAATCCGTCGTCTTTCGCACGCCCTCGGGAAAACGCGCCTTGCTTTCCTTCCATTGTCCAACGTAAGGATACACTTGATTGCCTGGTTCTTCATTATGCCAACCGCAATCAATGACGTAATATTCCACGCCCGTTTTTGCAACAATAGGCGCGATTTTCTCCGTATTTTCCGCCGTAGGGCTATCCCAAGACAAGTGCATATATTCGTTGAAGATGGTGGGCAGATGGGCGTCGAATGTATTTTTACCCGCTATTTTTCGACGGTATTTCGTCATTTCGCCAAGCACGTCATTAAGACTTTTCCCCATCGCCAAAGCCACGTTTGGCGTGCGGTAAATCTCGTTGGCTTTAAGCGATTTACTCCATCCACCAAAAGGCAAATTGGCACCACCGAGATATAAATAATATTCTCCGAGTTTATCACCGATTTCATAATACCAAGACGAATTGCTCTCGATTTGGAACATCAAAAAATCGCCTGTTTTTTCATTCTCGATAATACCCTGCGGAAGTTCTTCTTTCGTTGACCAACTGCCGATATTGGTAAAGGCAATACGTTTTTG
>JAZORL010000163.1:0-3449 GCA_045656625.1 Candidatus Scatosoma sp.
GTCGCAAAATCCGTCATCTGCTCCAGCCTCTTCAAGGCGGCGATGTTCGGTGCGGACGCGAACTGGGGACGTGTGCTTTGCGCAATCGGTTATTCGGGGGCGGACGTGGACGTGCAAAAAGTCGGCGTGAGCTTCCGTTCGGCAAAAGGGGAAATCACCGTTTGTGTGAACGGCGCAGGCGTGGAATTTTCCGAAGAAAAGGCGAAAGAGATTTTGCTGGAAAAGGAAATCGAAATTTTGATTACGCTCGGCGACGGCAACGCAAGCGCGACCGCTTGGGGCTGTGATTTGACGTATGATTATGTGAAGATCAACGGCGACTATCGCACTTAAAAACGACGTATCTGCGTCGCATTTCTTCGTTGCTGCTCGGTCACGTACTACTCGGTACGCTCCCTCGCAGCGCCTTGAACTGCTCGCAGCTCCGCCGTTTTTGCGGTGGGCGTGACAATCTCTAAATAAGGAAAAAACAATTATGGAAAATCAAAAACCGACGACGGCGCAGCGCGCGGAAATACTTACCCAAGCGCTCCCGTATATCCAAAAATACAATAATAAAATCGTCG
This sequence comes from Candidatus Scatosoma sp., assembly GCA_045656625.1. GTDB lineage: Bacteria > Bacillota > Clostridia > Christensenellales > Borkfalkiaceae > Scatosoma. The sequence goes on from JAZORL010000163.1 coordinate 567, forward strand.
TGGTTAAATACGGCGGCAACGCAATGATCAACGACGACTTGAAAGAAAAAGTGATGGGCGATATCGTGCTTTTGTCCTTGATTGGTATCAAGGTCGTGCTTGTGCACGGCGGCGGACCCGAAATCAACGAAATGCTCGGCAAAATCGGCAAGAAATCGGAGTTTGTCGGCGGACTTCGGGTTACCGACAAAGAAACGGTGGATATCGTGCAAATGGTGTTGGCGGGTAAGGTCAATAAAAACCTCGTCAACCTTATGCAAAGCAAGGGCGGCAAGGCGATCGGGCTTTGCGGTATCGACGGGCATATGATCAAAGCCAAACAAGCAAAAATCGAGCTTGGCTACGTTGGCGATATCACGGACGTGAACGTAGAGCCGATTTTGGACGTTTTGGAAAAGGGGTATATTCCCGTGATTTCCACCGTCGGGTACGACGACGATAACAACGTTTATAACATCAATGCCGACACGGCGGCGGCGCGTATTGCTGGGGAACTCAAAGCGGAATGCTTGATTTCCATGACGGATACGGTCGGGCTTTGCTACGATAAGGACGATCCGTCCACGCTCATTTCCAAGGTGTACGTTTCGGAAGCGCCCAAGCTGATTCGTGACGGCGTGATTAGCGGCGGTATGATTCCCAAAATCAACTGCTGTATCGAATCGATTCGTCGTGGCGTACATAAGGTCTTTATCATCGACGGTCGTGTACCGCATGCAATCTTGATTGAAATTTTGACGGACGAGGGTATTGGTACTATGTTCGTTTCGGGCAATAAATTATGAACGTAATAGAAATTGACAAACAATATATCGCAGGTACGTACGCACGTTTTCCCGTGCAAATCGTGAGCGGAAAAGGCTCGCACGTGACGGACGTAGACGGCAAGGAATACATCGATCTTTCGACGGGGATTGCCGTAAACACCTTCGGCGTTGCGGATGAGGAATGGCAAAAGGCGATTATTGCGCAGCTTGGAAAGGTGCAGCACACGTCCAACCTCTATTATAGCGAGCCGTGCGCCCTGCTTGCGCAAACTCTTTGCAAGCGTACGGGCATGAAAAAGGTGTTCTTCTCGAACTCGGGCGCAGAAGCGAACGAGTGTGCAATCAAGGCAGGAAGAAAGTACGGCGAACTCAAAAAGGGCAAGGAATATTCCACGATTATTACGCTGAAAAACAGCTTTCACGGTAGAACGATTACCACCCTTTCCGCGACGGGGCAGGACGTTTTCCACGCCCATTTCACGCCAATGACGGATGGGTTCGTGCATGCAATTCCCAACGATTTTGCGGATATGAAGCGGCTTGTCGCCGAAGAAAAATGCTGCGCGATTATGCTTGAACTTGTGCAGGGCGAGGGTGGTGTCACCGCACTCGATAAAGAGTACGTAAAAGCCGTAGAAAAGCTTGCAAGAGAGCAGGATTTACTGCTGATGATCGACGAAGTGCAAACGGGGAACGGGCGAACGGGGAGCTTGTATGCCTTCCAAGCGTACGGCATCGAGCCGGACGTTGTGACGACGGCAAAGGGCTTGGGCGGCGGTTTGCCTATCGGCGCAACGATGCTCAATACCCGTGCGGATTTGTTCACGTCTGGCTTGAACGGTTCGACCTTTGGTGGCAACCCGATCGCTTGTGCCGGTGCGATGAGTATTTTGAGCCGAATTGACGAGAAGCTCCTTGACGAAGTCAAAACAAAGAGCGCCTATATGTTCACGGAACTTCATAATGCAAAAGGTGTGAAGAGCGTTTCGGGTATGGGCTTGATGATTGGCGTGGAAACGGAAAAGGACGCCTTGGAAGTGATTAACGGCTGTATGGCGCGCGGCGTACTCGTTATCAAAGCAAAAAACAAGGTGCGTTTGCTTCCTGCGCTCAACATACCGATGGAAGACTTGAAAAAAGCGGTGCAGATATTAAGAGAGGAGATTGAAAAATGAAACATTTGTTAAAGCTGATGGATTTATCCACCAAGGAAATTACGGAGATTTTGAATCTTGCCGATCAGCTCAAATTCGAGAAGAAGAACGGCATTAAACACCATCATTTGAAGGGGAAAACGCTCGGTATGATTTTTTCGAAATCGTCCACGCGTACCCGTGTGTCCTTTGAAGTGGGGATGTACGATTTAGGCGGCAGCGCACTCTTTTTGAGCGCGCGCGATTTGCAAATTGGGCGTGGTGAGCCGGTGGAAGACACCGCGCGCGTGCTTTCAAGATATTTGGACGGTATTATGATCCGTACCTTTGCGCAAAAGGAAGTGGAAGACTTGGCAACCTACGGTTCGATTCCCATTATCAACGGTTTGACGGACTATTGCCATCCCTGCCAAGTGCTTGCCGATTTGATGACAATCCGTGAATACAAGGGCGCTTGCGCCGGCAACAAGCTTTGCTATATCGGCGATGGCAACAATATGACCAACTCGCTCATTGTCGGCGGCATTAAGATGGGGATGGAAGTGTCGGTGGCTTGTCCCAAAGGCTACGAGCCGGATGCGGAAATCATGGCTTGGGCGAAAGAAAACGGCAAATTCACCTGTACGGACAACGTTTTAGAAGCGGCAAAGGGTGCGGACGTACTCTACACCGACGTTTGGGCGTCTATGGGTCAAGAAGGGGAAGCGGAAGAACGCAAGAAAATCTTCAAGGGCTACCAAATCAATGCGGACGTTATGAGCGTTGCGAACGATAAGGCGATGGTGCTCCATTGCTTGCCTGCGCACCGTGAAGAGGAAATCACGGCGGAAGTATTCGAGGCGCACGCAAACGAGATTTTCGACGAAGCGGAAAATAGACTTCACGCACAAAAAGCGGTGCTTGTTAAGTGTCTTGGCAGTAAATAAAAAGTAGAATAAAACCCCCGTTCGCATATTTGCGAA
>JAZORL010000164.1:0-9080 GCA_045656625.1 Candidatus Scatosoma sp.
CCCATTCCATATAGCCGATGAGAATATTTTTACCGAGCGCAAGTTCGCCGTTGTTGGTCGAAGGACCGTCGGCAATAATCTCGCCCTTGGCAACGCGATCGCCCGTCGAAACGATGGGGCGTTGGTTCAAGCACGTACCTGCGTTGGAACGCTCGAATTTCTTTAACGGATATTCGCGCAGCGTGCCGTCGTCCTCGCGGATTTTGATCATGTTGGAGCAGCAACCGACGACTACGCCCGCTTCTTTCGCGGTAACGATAACGCCCGAATACTGCGCAATGGAGCTTTCAATACCCGTCGCAACGATCGCCGATTCCGTTTTGAGAAGAGGAACTGCCTGACGTTGCATGTTCGAACCCATGAGGGCACGGTTGGTATCGTCGTTTTCAAGGAAAGGAATGAGCGCCGCCGCAACGGAAACGAGCTGTTTGGGCGAAACGTCCATATAGTCCATCTTTTCGCGGGGCATTTCCGTAATATCGTTTTGATGACGGCAGCCTACGCGTTCGTTGATAAATCTACCCTCTTCGTCAAGCGGTTCGTTTGCCTGCGCGACGATATATTTATCTTCTTCGTCTGCGGTGAGATAGTCCACGTGCTCGGTAACGATACCCGTGTCCTTGTCCACTTTTCTATACGGGCTCATGATGAAGCCGTATTCATTCACTTTCGCATACGTCGAAAGGGAAGTGATAAGACCGATGTTTTGACCTTCAGGCGTTTCGATAGGACACATACGGCCATAGTGCGTATGGTGAATGTCACGTACTTCGAAGGTAGCACGGTCACGATTCAAACCGCCAGGGCCGAGTGCGGAGAGCTTACGCTTGTGCGTGAGTTCTGCAATCGGGTTCGTTTGGTCCATGAATTGCGAGAGCTGCGAAGAGCCGAAGAATTCGCGGATAACTGCCGATACCGGTCTGATATTGATAAGAGCGGACGGCGTCACTTCCATAGGATCTTGCGTCGCCATTCTTTCTTTGATGAGTCGTTCAAGTCTTGCAATACCGATACGAAGCTGACCTTGCAACAATTCCCCTACCGAACGTACACGACGGTTGCCGAGGTGGTCGATATTATCAATCGTGCCGATGCCATACTTCAAATCCAAGTTCGTGGAAATGGGCGCAACGATATCGTCGATGGTGACGTGCTTATGGCAAAGCTTGTCGATAAGCGGACGGAGTTCCTTCTTTTGTTCTTTCGTAGGAACAGGATGTTCGCTGAAAAGAACTTCGTGGAATACCTTACAAGCCGCAACGAATCTACGGCGATTTTCACGACGTTTTTCTCTGTTCTTCTTTTCTTCGGGCTTTTCGTCCGGTTCTTCCGGCTTATCGTGCGTATAGTAAAGCGCGTCGATTTCGTCGGTGTATTTTTCCGCTACTTCTTCTACCGTAAGCGATTGACATTCTTCCGCAATAAGCTTCGAGAACTTATAGGTGGGATAGAATACCGTGGGAAGAAGACCGAAGTCTTTTGCTCTTGCCGATACGGGTACGTCGGAGATTGCCGCAAATTCCACCGTGTTGTTCGCGATCATCTTATGGCGAATTTCGCCGTCTTCGGGATCGTCTACGAGTACGTAAAGCTCGTTTACACCGCAGTTTTGGATTTCACGAGCCTTAACTTCGGAAATCTTTTCGCCTGCTTGTGCAATCACTTCGCCCGTTTCAGGGTTGATTACCGCATCTGCAACTCTTGCGCCTTCCAATCTATACGCAAGGTTGAGCTTTTTATTGTACTTGTATCTACCGACCTTTGCAATATCATAACGACGAGGGTCGAAGAAGGTATTGTAAAGGTGCGCTCTTACGGAATCTTCCGTAGGCGCTTCACCGGGACGAAGACGTCTATACAATTCGTACAAACCGTCCGATTCGCTCTTTGCCGTATCCTTTGCAAGCGTTGCAGCGATGATCTTGTTTTCAGCAAACAAGTCTTCAATCGCGCGGTTCGAGCCGAAGCCCAACGCTCTCAAAAGTACCGTCACAGGCAATTTTTTCTTTCTGTCCACGCGAACAAACAATGCGTCCTGCGCGTCCTGTTCGAGTTCGAGCCATGCACCACGGTTGGGCATAACCGTCGTTTCGAACATTTCTTTCCCCGTCTTATCCTTGCTCGACTTATTGTAAACGCCGGGAGAACGAACGAGCTGTGATACGATAACACGTTCCGCACCGTTGATGATGAACGCACCGTTTTCCGTCATGAGCGGAAGTTCGCCCATGTAAATTTCACGATCAAGAACTTCGTTCTTTACTTTGTTTACCAAACGAGTCTTTACGTAAAGAGGTAAGGAATACGTAGCGTCACGGGTACGGCATTCTTTTTCATCGTACTTGGGCTTGTCACCAAATCTGTGCTCCAAGAAATAGAGCTCGTAGTGGTCGGAATAGTCGGTAATCGGAGAGAAATCTTCGAATACTTCGCTAATCCCCTCTTCGATGAAGGTTTGATAGCTGTCCTTTTGGATTTCAACGAGATCGGGAATGTCGATTACTTCGTTGATCTTACCGAATTTTCTTCTTTCGGTTTTGCCATACTTGGAAATAGGTAAATCCATTCTTTTCAGTTGCTCCTTAAAAGTTTTTTAGGCGATCTACCGAGTATATCTTTTCATCGATAAAAATCGAATTTTTGTCTTGGTTTGAAACATTTTTACTATTTTTGCTTTATTTTTTCCTTTTTTACGCGAATATATATAATATAGAAAGAAAAAATTGACGAAAAACAACCGTTTTTTTGCTATTTTTTGCCGTTTTTTAATCGTTTTTTCCTTCAAAAAAGCGTCATCGCGCGACATTAGGGCATTATAAAGCATTATAATACATTATCTAATTATATCCCCCCTAAAAAAAGATGTCAAGCATTTTTGAAACTGTTTTTTATAAAAACTTGAAATTTCCGTTTTTTTGTGTTATAATTATCCACAAGAAGGAAAAAATCCCCTATTTTTATTAGGAGCAGCTATGAGAATCGATAAATTTTTGAAAGTTTCCCGTATTTTGAAGCGGAGAACGGTCGCGCAAGAGGCTTGCACGGAAGAAAAAGTCGTCATCAACGGCAAAGCCGCCAAGCCTGGCACAAAAATTAAAATCGGCGACGTAGTGGAAATCCACTATGCAACGGGCGTATTCAAGTTCCGTATCGCAAACATAAAAGAAACTGTGAAAAAGGAAGAAGCGTCTTCCCTTTACGAGGTGATTGTATGAGCAAAACAACCGTATGCGCCGTTATTTGTGCGGCTGGAAAAGGGCTTCGCGCCGGCTTTGAGAAGAACAAACTTTTGATTCCGTTTATGGGCTCGACCGTGTTGGAAAAGACCCTTTCCGCCTTCGATTTCCCCTCTATCGACGAAATCGTCGTCACGGCGTCGGAAAGTGATTTTCAGGAAATTTCTGCGCTTTGCGAAAGGTTCGATAGGATAAGCGTGGTGCTCGGCGGCGAGGACCGCTCGCACTCCGTCTATAACGCACTCAAAGCCGCGCAATCGGATATCGTACTGATCCACGACGGGGCAAGACCTTTCGTCACGCGTGAAATCATCGAAAACTGTATTCAAAGCGTTAAGACGAGCGGTAGCGGTGTTTGTGCGGTAGAATGCAGGGACACGATTGCCGTTGTCAAAGATGGAAAAATTATTTCCGTACCTGCGCGCGATAGCTTGCGACAAATCCAAACGCCGCAGGGCTTTTACCGTGAGAATATCACGTACGCCTACGAGCGTGCGTTTGAAAGCGAGAAATCGGGCTACACGGACGATTCGTCGGTGTTTGCGGACTACTGCGGTACACCCCGAATTTGCATGGGCGCACGTGAAAATATCAAAATGACCTACAAGGAAGATTTTGCGGACAATGCGGCTCGGTGCGGTTTTGGGATCGACACCCACGCATTCGGCAAAGCGCAGGATTATATCGTCCTTGCAGGCGTAAAAATTCCTTCCCAAAGCGGATTGATTGCCCACAGCGACGGCGACGTACTCGCACACGCCGTTATGGATTCTTTGCTTTCGGCGGCGGGCTTAAAGGATATCGGGCATTATTTCCCCGATACGGACGAGCAATGGAAGAACGCCGATTCGATGAAGATGCTTGAAGCGGTGGTTGCATTGATTGCAAAAGAAGGTTATGCAGTGAAAAATCTTTCCGTTTCCATTCAAGCGGAAAAGCCCCGTTTGGCAAAATACATCGATGAAATGAAGAACAACCTTTCGCGCGTATTGAAGCTCGACCCGACGTCGGTTGGCGTAGCGGCAGGCACGAACGAAGGCTTAGGCTACGTAGGCGAAGGCAAGGGCATTACGGTCAATGCGTATACGCTGCTCCGCGCCCTTTAATGAGAACAGCAACGCTATGCGGTAAAAGCGCAAGCGTAGCTTGCTTTTAATAAGGCTACTCTTTCGTGGGCTCTGCCCACTCTCGTTAAGGCTACTCGCCCTAATCCCCACGCAAGGGCGTCACGCCCTTGATCCGTATTACAAAAAAGGAACTTTTTATGGCAACCAAACAAAAAACACCGACAAGTCAATTCGTTTGCTCCTCTTGCGGCTACGCCGCGCCGAAGTGGCTCGGCAGATGCCCAGATTGCGGTAGCTTTAATACCATGCAAGAAGAGCTTGTTCGCGTGGAGAATACCACCTCGAAAAACGAATTACGCAGGGGCGTGTCCGAGATGAAATCCAAAGCACTCCCCTTATCCAAGGTCGGCTATGAAAAATTCGACCGTGTAAAAAGCGGCATTTCGGAGTTCGATACCGTACTCGGCGGCGGCATTGTCCGTGGCTCGCTCGTCCTGCTTGGCGGCGATCCCGGGATTGGGAAATCCACCCTGCTCACCCAAGTCTCCGCACATCTTGCGGCGGCGCAAAACGAGCCTGTGCTTTACGTTTCAGCGGAAGAAAGCTGTTCGCAGGTCAAAATGCGTTGCGAGCGATTGGGGCTCAATTCAGACAATTTACTCCTACTCAACGAAACCTGCTTGGAAGATATCGAAACGGCACTTGGAGATTGCAAATTCGTCGTAATCGACTCCGTACAAGCCATTTACACGGAAACGATGTCTTCTGCGGCTGGCTCGGTGGGACAAGTACGCGAATGTGCGTCCAAGCTGATGCGGATTGCAAAATCGCAAAATATCACCTTCTTTATCATCGGTCACGTGACCAAGGAAGGCTCGCTTGCGGGGCCGAAGGTGCTCGAACATATTATGGACACGGTCCTCTATTTCGAAGGGCAGCAAGAGGATAATTTCAAGCTCCTTCGCGCTGTGAAAAATCGGTTTGGTTCGGCACAGGAAGTAGGCGTGTTCGAGATGACGGACAAAGGAATCAAGAGTGTGAGCGATTATGCAGAGATTTTCCTTTCCGATACGCGCGGTCTTGCCGCAGGCTCGGCGGTCACGCCGTCGGAGAGCGGAAACCGTTGCATGAACGTGGAAATTCAAACGCTCATTTCCAAGACTCCTTACGGTCAACCCCGTAGAATGGGCTTGGGCGTGGACTATAATAAGCTCGTCGTCTTGATTGCGGTGCTGGAAAAACGGTGCGGTATCCCCTTCTTTAATTCGGACGTCTATATCAACGCCATGGGCGGCATAAGGCTGGACGAACCGTCCGTCGATCTTGCCATTTGCGCAGCGCTTGCGTCCGCCGCAAACGACGTGCCGATCGATAAGTATACTGCGCTCTTTGGCGAAGTGGGGTTAACGGGCGAAATTCGACCCGTTGCCTTTGCGGATAAGCGAGTGAACGAGTGCATTAAAACGGGCTTTAAGCGGGTCATTCTTCCCAAGAAGAATATGAAGGCTTGCGAAAAATACAAGGACCAAATCGAGCTGATTCCCGTACAATACGTCGGGCAAATGATCAAGGCTTTGTCCTTGCGTGGAAACGAGTAAATATAACGAATCACCGCCCCGAAAACCAACGTTTTCGGGGCGGTTTTTATAATTCAATGCGTACATGCCCTATCCCAATATAAAAACCGAGCCGTTTCGGCTCGGTTTTTATTTTTCCTATTTTCAAGGATTGATTGCGTGCATCTTTTGATGATAAAGCTCAAGCTTTCCTTTCTCGTCGAAATAGTCCTGCAAGAAGATATAGTCGCAGTGCTTAATCTTATCGACAAGCTCGATTGCCGTCGCTCTATACGTTTCAAACATTTCTTCCGTCACCGATTCGTCACGGAACAACAAATTGTTTACACTTCTACCAACGATACCGTCGGAAACGAAAATGTCGTATGCACGAGAATAGAGCACCGATTGCTTTTCCGCAAATGCCGACGTACCATACAAAAGGTTTGTATAATAACGAATACCAAGCAAATCCAAAAGCGTAGGCATAATGTCCGACGTGCAGGTGAACTTGTCCACCGTGATCGGCTTATTCGTAAACTCGGGCTTATCCTGACGAATGCGATTCGCCAAGTCTTGATCGTAGATAATAAAAGGTACTTTGAAAAGATCGGTGTAGTTTCCTTCCGTATTCTTATACTTCTTGATACCCTTTACGTAATTGCTCAATTGTTGATAGTAAGCGTTGTGGTCGCCAAAGATTGTGATTACCGTATTATCGAGCAAGCCCTTCTTTTCCAAATCTTCCATCATACAACCAATTGCCGTATCGAATTCCATCGCCGTTTGCATATAGTTGTAGAGAATCATCTCGTCGTCATCATCCTCATCGGGTTGATAATATTGCAAGAGCTTTTCGCGGTGTTTTTCAAGGTTTCCACGCTCGTAATATACCCCGTGCATCGTGATCGTCGTAATGTAGGTGTAGAAACGTTCGTCCGTAGGGAACATTTCATTCTTACAAATTTCAATCATTTCACTATCGAGGTTACGCTGACCGTCTTCCATCCAGTTGTAGAAAATTTCCTCGCCGCCTGCCGCTTCAATTTCATTCGAATAATCTTCCATGTCGTACATGTCCGTCAAGAATTCGAAACCAAAGCTCTTGTGTACGTCCATACGCTTATAGAAGGTCTTGAACCCGTTGTGATAGGAACGGCATTGTACAGGCTCGGGAGAAAGCTCTTTCAAAATGTTGGGCATCGTGTGCGGCATTTCGTTGTAGGTGTAGTCGTAGTTGATATACGAGTCGGTAGGATACGAACCCATAATACTAAGCGTTTCCGAAATGTCCGTCTTTTCACGGGAATGGAAATTCGTCATCGAAATACCTTGTTCGTAGAACTTCGTCATATTCGGATAAAGAATTCTCATCGTTTCAGGGGAAATCTCCAATTCGTTGACGTTCCCCTCGTTGCGCATAAACGCATACCATTCCAAGGATTCTGCCAATACGACTACCACGTTTTTACCTTTGGAAATTCCAAAGTATTCGGTGGGCTGCGAAATGTATTTCTCGCTGCCGTCGCCGTAGATAAAGCTTTCAATTTCTTCGTTGGGCATCGTACCAGGATCGTAGAACATCGCACCGCCAAATTCGCCGATTGCGTTCCCAATCATACCGTATGCGGAATACGCACTTTCCACTCTACCGTTAATCATATCCTCGTACTTATTCGTTTTCCCGGGGAAATAAATCGCGAATGAGCCGCAAAGCATCGCAATCCCCGAAATAGAAACGCCTAAATGCCAAATAAACGATTTCTTACCCTTCTTGGCTTTTTTATGATAGTAGCTTCTGCGCATACCGTAAATGATATACAACACACAAAAGAACAAGCCTGAATAGAAGGTGATGAAGTTTACGGGTATGCTTTCCAAAATACCGAACGCGTCGTTTTTCAAGTTCAACATACCGAAATCGAAATATTGGTCGGTCATATCAAAAATAACCGAGAATACAAGGTCGATAATCGCTTGTAAAATCAAGAGTACCGAACCGATAATCAATCTTACGCGGTTGCTCTTGAAGAGGAATAAAATCCCGCAAATGAAAAGCAATAAGCCTAACGAAAGGAAGGGACGAGTCATAAACGGATCCCCTTCCACGGCGAATACCGCCACCATTTCTATCCCGATTGCAAAGATGAAATACAATACGATTAAGCTATTTTCTTTTATCCAATCCCAAACCTTGGATGCAAATTTACGCATATATCTTTGGTCTCCTTATCAAATCGGTTAGAACATATAGATGAGCAACACCAAACCGAAGGTCTTGCCACCATTGCGTTTCGTCAAGTAATACACGAGCGTGAAGGTCGCGTAGAACAAAAGATACGTCCACGAGAAAGGCGCCATATTACAAAAGGCGTCAAGCGTACCGAAAATCATCAACATTACACCGCATACAAGCCAAGTGAGCCACGATTTGCCTTGATAGGATCTCGTAAGCACTTCCGCCATTCCGAATGCCGCATGCAAGAAAAATACTATCCAAACGCACTTGATGATGTTGCACACCCAAAGCGCAATTTTGCTATATAATTGATGCCCCGTCACCTTTTCACCGATATCGTAAATAGGTTTGACTTGGAATTCCGTTTGAATGCTGATAAGCAAAATACAGCCAACCGAAATAAGCGTCAATAAAACGACGTTCCATAACGGCAAAGGCGGTTGTTTCACCCTGCGCATTTTTTTCCCTTTTTGCGTCTTTTGAGGGAGCTTATGCTCGTTTTCCTTTGCTTTCGTCCAAGCACGGAAGCTCTCGTCAAGCGTAGCGTCTAACGTCTCGCCGCACTTCAAGCCTTTTCGAATCGAGCGTTCCACGTTAAGTCCCTCACGGATGCTCTGCTCTTCATTCGCCTTAATGTTTAACTCGACGAGAAGAATCATTATAATCTCTAACGCCCAAAAAATACAGGTGAATACGCGCGCAAACATATCACGCATTTGTCCGTAGCCCACCCAATCGAAAAACGGGGCGATAGGCTTCGTCAAAATCGGCGTGACAACAACGCATACAAAATACACCAAGTACCGTACTAAATTCGCTACAAATTTTTTTATCGTTTGTGCAGATTTTTCCATTTTTACTCCATTTTTTTCTTTTACAAAAGAAATATCGCAAAATTACCTATACTATTATAATGCTTTTTTTGCATTTTTTCAAGTCAATTTTATATAAAAATATAATTTTTTTATAAAAAAATAAAAAC
>JAZORL010000165.1:0-9153 GCA_045656625.1 Candidatus Scatosoma sp.
GGTATCCAACAAATCGAACGCTCCGCACTTGAGCCATCTTACGTCACGCGTAACCCCTGCCTTATCGCCCGTCTTGGCACGTTTTTGTCCGCTTATCAAATTGACGAGCGTACTTTTACCCGTGTTGGGTATACCTGCCACCATAAAACGGAATACGCGGTTTACGCCCTTTGCCTCCGCGCGAGCGCGCTTTTCTTCGGTGATTGCGTTCAACTTTTGCAACAGCACGCGTTTGGACGAAGGGTTGGTACAATCGCATTTCGCCCCATACCTGCCCCGGTCTTCGAAAAATTTTAAGAAGGAATCCACCTTTGCATTGTCGGCAAGGTCGGCTTTATTAAGCACGTATAAAATCGGCTTTTCACCGAAAATCTTTTTTAAGTTTTTATTCACCGTAGCAATCGGCGCACGTGCATCCAAAACGCAAATTACGCCGTCGCATAAATCACGTTTGGCTTCCATATCACGCATCGCGCGGGTCATATGCCCGGGAAACCATTGTATATTTTTCATTCTTTTTTCCTTATGAAGGCCGCTTCGCGGTGTGGCGCAAGCAGAGCTTGCTTATGTTTGGGCTATGTATTTACACGCAAAGCGTGTATAGACCGCGTTGCGGTGTGGCGCAAGCGAAGCTTGCTTTGCGTTAGGCTGGGTTTGTGGGCGCTGCCCACACCCGCAAGAAACTGAGTTTCTTGACTTCCTACTTTTATAGTAAGTCGGGGCGGTTCTTTTTCGTAATCTCTAACGCTTTTTCTCTACGCCATGCGTCTACCTTGGCATGGTCGCCGCTGCGAAGTACGTCAGGGACTGTCAAACCCTTATATTCCTGCGGACGAGTGTATTGCGGGTACTCTAAAAGGTTCTCGGAAAAGCTCTCGTCCACGAGCGACGACGTGTTGATAACACCGTCTACGTATCGAGAAACACAGTCCGTCACAACCATCGCAGGCAGTTCACCGCCCGTTAAAACGTAGTCGCCAATCGAGATTTCTTCGTCGATAAATAAATCCAAAACACGCTGGTCTACCCCTTCGTAGTGTCCGCAAAGCAAAATCAAATGTTCGTATTCTAAAAGTTCAAATACCTTTTGCTGCTTAAACACTTGTCCCTTGGGAGACATGTATATGCGCCGAGCTTTATGCTCGGGATCAATCGCCTCAATCGCATTCCCGATCGGGGGCGCCATCATCACCATGCCTGCGCCGCCGCCAAACGGATAATCGTCACACTTTAAGTGTTTATCTTCCGTATAGTCGCGAATATTCACGATATTAATTTGTATTTTCCCCGATTTTTGCGCTCTGCCAATGATGCTTTCTTGCATCGCCGAGAACATCTCGGGAAATAACGTTAAAATATCAATTCTCATAACGATTACCTATATAACTTTGAAACGCAACGCCGTATTTTGCCGCGGATTCACGAAACGAAGCAAGACGCAAGAAAGGCAAGGCGCGTTGAGTACTTCGCAGGGAGCGTACTTACCGTACGTGACCAAGAAGCACGGAAACGCAACGCCGTATTTCGTAGCGGATTCTTCGTTTGTTAAAGGATAGCCTCTACAAAACTCTTACTATCAAACATTTCCAAATCATCGATCTTCTCGCCGACACCCGCAAAAATAACGGGCAAGGAAAGCTCTTCGGCAAGCGAGAAGACAAATCCCCCCTTCGCCGTACCATCGAGCTTCGTTAAAACAATACCGTCCAATTCCACCGCTTCATCAAAGACACGGGCTTGGTTGACGGCATTTTGACCGGTCGTCGCGTCCAAAACCAACAGCTTCAAAAAGTCCGCTTCGGGGTATTCGCGCGTGACTACGCGGTCCATCTTCCGAAGCTCGTTCATCAAGTTGTCTTTTACGTGCAAACGGCCAGCCGTGTCCACAATCACCACGTCCGTCTTTTTCGCCTTTGCGGACGAAACCGCATCGAAAATTACCGCCGAAGGGTCACTCCCTTCTTCGTGTTTCACGATACGAACCTTTGCTCTATCCGCCCACACGGAAAGCTGTTCGCTTGCCGCCGCACGGAAGGTGTCCGCCGCCGCAACGGTGACCGTCTTGCCCTGCGAAAGGAAATATTTCGCGAGCTTGCCAACCGTCGTCGTTTTGCCTACGCCGTTTACGCCGACAAGCATAATTACACAAGGATATTCGGGCGGCTCGACTTCGCTTTCCTCCAAAATGTCCGTCAAAACGCCACGCAAAAGCTCAGTGACGTACTCCTCGTCTTTGAGTTTTTCGTCCATCGCTTGCTTTTTTACTCGTGCGACAACTTCTTGTGCCGTCGTGTAAGATACGTCCGCGGAAATGAGAATTTCCTCTAATTCCTCGTAAAATTCGTCGCCTAATTTATTTTTGGAAAAGAGTACGCGAAGCTTAGACGAAAGATTGTCCTTCGTCTTTTTTAATGCCCCGAAAAGTTTCCCGAATAAGCCCATACGTTATACTCCTAAAAGCCGAGTAAGCACTCGGCTTATTGTATTTTTTAATTTTAACTTACTGCACAACGTCCGCGCCGAGCTTGCTTTCCACTTCCGCAAGCTTGACGGAAACGATTTTCGATACGCCCTTCTCTTGCATTGTCACGCCGAAAAGGGTGTCCGCTTGGTTCATCGTCGGCTTTCTATGCGTGATAACAATGAACTGCGTATCGAAGGTGAATTTCTTCAAATAGGACGCAAATCTATCCACGTTCGCATCGTCGAGCGCCGCTTCGATTTCGTCGAGAATACAGAAGGGCATCGGGCGAGATTTCAAAATAGCAAACAAGATCGCAATCGCCGTCAAAGCACGTTCGCCACCCGACAAAAGGGAAATCTTCGTGAGCTTCTTGCCCGGAGGACAAGCCACGATTTCCACACCTGCCGCAAGCGGATCTTCCGTGTTTTCATAGTCAAGCTGCAATTCCGCTTTACCGCCGCCAAAGAGCTCTTTGAAGGTCGTTTTGAAGTTTTCGTTGATTTCTTCAAAGCCTGCGTCGAAGATACGGAGCATTTCGCCACGAATTTCGTCGAGTGCCGCCTGCAAATCGTCGAGTGCTTTTTGCAAGTCTTCACGCTGCGTGACCATTTCGTCGCAACGGCTGCGTTCGTATTCGTATTCTTCTACTGCGTTGGGGTTGACTGCGCCAAGCATCGTGATTTTACGTTTCAACGTCGTAATCAACGTCGCACCCTCTTCCGCATTGTAGTTTTCTTGGCGATAAACCAAACAGCCCTCATAGTCAAGCTCGTAGGCTTCTTCCATACGTTGACGGGTGTTTTCCAAGTTGGTGTCGATTTTGCTGACTTCGATTTCGCATTTATAACGCTTGTCGCTGCTCTTGGTGAGCTTTTCCTGCATCTCCGTCTTTTCTTCTTCGAGCTGCAACTGCGCCGCGTTGATTTCTTCCTTTTCCTTCGTGAGCGCGGCAATTTTATCCATAATTTCCTCGACGGCCTTACGTTCTTCTTCCGTCAATTCTTTATCCTGCGCTTCCGATTCCAAGGCGTTGAGCTTGGTTTGCGTTTCCGTCTTTTCAAATTCAACGTCGAAAATGCGCTTGACAAGCTCTTCCTTTTCCGTCGTGATACGTTCTACCGTTTCCGCATCCTTCTTCAAGTCCGCCGTCAACGCCGCATACTCTACTTCCAAGTTTTGCAGGTTCGCACTCTTTGTCGCACGTTCTTCCTTGTAAACCTCGCATTGATTGCGTTGAT
Source organism: Candidatus Scatosoma sp. (assembly GCA_045656625.1). GTDB lineage: Bacteria > Bacillota > Clostridia > Christensenellales > Borkfalkiaceae > Scatosoma. The sequence continues at coordinate 3,703 of JAZORL010000165.1, forward strand.
TTTCCATCTCCGCTTCCGCATTCTTTCTGCGCGCCGCAAGCTGTTCTTCCGAAAGGGAGCTATTCGCTTCCTCTTCCTCTAATTCTTTGAGCTTACCTTGTACCGTATCGCGCGCCGCAGCATACGTTTCAATGTTGATATCCGCTTCTTCGACTTGCTGTAAAAGTCCCGTTTCGCGTTGCGCCAAAGCCGCAATTTCACTATTCGCGCCTTGGTATTTTTCACGAAGCTCTTCTACCGCTTCTTCCGCTTCCTTGCGTGCTTTTTCGCTGTCCGCAATCGCCGTCTTTAACTTTTCAATATACTTTTGTTTCTTGACAATGTTGTCCTTACATTCCTGAATCTTACGTTCGTTCGCCATAAGCGATGCCGAGCCCTTGCTACGGCTACCGCCCGTCATAGCGCCGCTCGTTGCAATCGTGTCGCCGTCGAGAGTGACGATTTTGAAGGTGTTGCCGTACTTTTTAGCAATCGTCGTACCGTTGGCAATCGTATCGCAAATCAACGTGTTGCCAAGCAAATAGCTAACGACGTTTTCATAACGGGAATTATAACGGACAAGCTCGGTCGCAAGCCCCATCGCGCCGCGTTCGTCCATCGCGCGTTGGATTTCACGGGAGTTGGGACGAGGACGCATCGCATTGACGGGCAAGAAGGTCGCAACGCCGCCGCCCGTGCGTTTCAAGTATTCAATCAAATATCTTGCGTCGTCCGCAGTCGGCGTGAGAACGTTTTGCGTAGCCGTGCCGATTGCCGTTTCAATCGCCGTTTCGTATCTTTGCTCGGTCGTGATTGCGTCCGCTACCGTACCGTAGTGATGCTTTGCAATATCAGGGTTGGTCTTGGAAATCGAAAGCAAACGGCGTACCGAATCACGATAGCCCTCGTAACGGTTTTTCATGCTCTCGAACATTTCCAAGTTCTCTTTGAGCGCCGCAAGCTGTGCGTTTGCATTGAAAAGCTCTTGGTTAAAATCGTTCACCGTGAGCTGCATTTCACGTGCTTCTTCCTGTCTTTCTTCAAACTCACGCATTTCGTTGGACGTTTGCGCACGGAGTACCGCCATATCCTTGCGGACCGATTTCAGCTCGTCCAAAATACGTTCTTTTCTATCCTCTTCCTTTTTCAAAGCGTCGGTAAGCTCGGCAATCTTTTCCTTCGTCGCTTCCATACGCGCCGCAAGCGTACCGAGATTTTTCTTCATTTCGGCGAGGTTGTCCGCATCCGAAAGCTGGTTCATACGCGTTTCGTCGGAAAGCTTTTCAAACACTTCAATCTTCTTATCCAGCGCAGAAACAGCGGAACGCAATACGTCCGTTTGCGTTTCAATTTCCAAAATACGCTTGTTGCCTTCTTCGCTCTTATTCGCAATCAAGGCAAGCTCGTTATCGATTTCGCCGATACGGACCTTACTCCCTTCCAAGAACTCCGCCGCCGCTGCGATTTGCGAACGATAGGTGCTGATACGCTCGCGCGCAAGCTTCAATTCCCCGTCCTTTCTTTCGTTGCCGACGGAAAGCTCTACGCGGCGGTCGTTCAGCTCGGAAAGCTCGCCGTCCGCTCTTGCAATTTTACCGCGGTTTTCTTCCAGCTTGCGATTGACAAGCTCGATTTGTGTATTCAAGGAAATAATTTCTTGCGAAATACGAGCAATGTCCTTCAAGAACTTGCTCTTTTCGTTTTCCGCATTTTCGTTGCGATATATGTACATATTCGCTTCTTGAATTTTCAAGGCTTCGGAATGCTCTTTATACTCTTTCGCCTTTTCCGCTTCCCCTTTCATACGGTTCAAGAAACGTTCACTCTCGTCAATACGCTGCGAATAGACGGAAAGGTTGGACAACGAGTCCGCAATCTTTCTTTCCACGTCTTCCTTGCGGTTTTTATAAATCATAAGTCCGAGCGCTTCTTCAAAAATCAAACGTCTATCTTCGGGGCGTGCGTTCATGATTTTTTCGACTTGACCTTGGCTGATAATCGAATACCCTTCCTTACCCAAACCAATCGTATGGAAAAGGGCAACGATGTCCTTTAATCGGCTCGCTTGATTGTTGATAAGGTATTTGCTTTCCCCCGTGCGGTAGAGTCTACGAGTCATGGAAACTTCGGCATCGTCCATATCGAAGATGCGCTGTGAATTATCGAACACGAGCGTGACTTCGCAAAACGATTGCTGTTTTCTTGCTTCCGTACCGCCGAAAATAACGTCCTGCATGTTCGAACCGCGAAGGTTCTTTGCGGACTTTTCACCAAGCACCCAACGTACTGCGTCGGCAATATTACTCTTACCGCACCCGTTAGGGCCTACGATACAGGTGACCCCTTGATCAAAGCGAATCACCGTTTTGTCGGCAAAGGACTTAAACCCGACAAGTTGTATTTCTTTTAAATCCAAAATGTACTCCTTTAACGATATTCTCTATATCCGTTCTAATATTTTTCCTTACTTCTTTTTACGGGCTTGACCTTTCCCCGTCAGCTCCGCAAGCAAGCGACCGGCAGCAATCGCCTTCGCTTCCTTTTTGCTCCTACCCTCGCCGAGCGATTTTTCGCCAAGCGCACGTGCCTCACATTTGAAAATCGGCGCATGATCCTTGCCCGTTTGCCAAAAATCGTACTCCGCATCCGCTTTGCCCAAGCTTTCCAAATATTCTTTTAGTTCGCCAATGGAATTTCCCGTCGTCGTCACCACTTCAAGGTTGCCATGCGCATAGACAAACTTTTTCGCTTGCTCGTAGCCGCTATCTAAATAAATCGCCGCTGTCACCGCTTCAAACAAGCTCGATTTTGCTTTCTCGCCGATATTATACTCCCCGCCTGCCGCAAGAAGATACTGCATAATATCCAAAGCATCGACCGCCGAGTCAAGCGCATCCTTACAAACAAGCTTTTGCCTCTCTGCGGTGAGTCTGCCCTCACTCGCTGCCCGATCACGTAAAAATTGCCATTCGGTTACGACAAGCTGCAATACGCTGTCCCCCAAATACTCCAAACGCTCGTTGTTTTTTCCGCCGTAGGTGTTTGCGTAGGACGAGTGGGTAAACGCTACTTTTAATAGGTCTTTATTTTGAAACTCATAGCCAAGCTTCTTTTCTATTTCTTGGATTGGGAAGGACATAGTTTCCCCCTATATAAATTTAAGCTTCCGCTTTTTCTTCCGCTTCCGCCGCTTTTGCCGCAAGCTTTGCGTTCGCATCGTCGATCATCACTTTAATCTTGTCGACCAAGCCGCCGCGCGCCGCTTTCGCCGCCTGCGCAATACAAATCGCAAACGCACTCGCTTTCGAGTTGCCGTGCCCTTTTACGACCGCTTTGTTCAAACCCAAGAACATTGCGCCGCCGACCTTTTCATAGTCCATGCTGCCCTTAATGCTCTTGATAATTCCTTTCGACATGATCGCACAAATCAAACGCCAAAGGTTTTTCTTGTACTCTCTTTTCATAATTGTGGAAATGGTCTTGCCACAGCCTTCCACCGATTTCATGGCAATGTTTCCTGTGAAACCGTCGCAAACCATTACGTCGATATCCCCGAACATCAAATCTCTGCCCTCAACGTTGCCGACGTAGTTAATCACGTCCGTTTGCTTCAAAAGCTCGTTGGCTTCTTGTTGCAAGGGCAAGCCCTTATGATCTTCCGTGCCGTTGTTCAAAAGCCCTACTCTCGGGCTTTCCAAACCGTAAACGGTTTGCGCGTACGCAGAAGCCATGATGGCAAAATGCTGTAAGTAGGTAGGCTTGCATTCCAAGTTTGCGCCGCAGTCGCAAAGGAAGGTACCCGTGCCGCGATGGTTGGGAATAATCGGGCAAAGCGCAGGGCGCGCCACCCCCTTCAATCTACCCAACACCAAAACGCCGGCGGTGAGCACCGCGCCCGTCGAACCGGACGTGACCAAGCCGTCCGCCTCATTGTCTTTGAGCAAACGGAACGCCACGACCGTAGACGAATCCTTTTTCGTTTTTACCGCTTTCGTCGGCACTTCTTCCATGCCGATTACTTCCGTCGTGTGACGGATTTCCAAACGGGATTTATCGTACTTGCATTCCGCAAGCACTTCTTCGATTTGCGCCTTATCGCCGCAAAGGATTAAGTACAAATCTTTGTCTTTGTTCAAGGCTTCTACCGAGCCCAACACTTGCTGTCTGGGAGCGAAATCGCCGCCCATTGCGTCAATTACAATTTTCGTCATTGTCGTTTGTTTCCTTGCCTTATGTGTGGAATGATTTATAGATTTTTCCATAATGAATTGCTTTCAACGAAAGCAATTCACGATTTCAAAACGTGGAGATGCGACGCATATACGCGTTTTAATATTTGAGATCCCCAAAAGTACGAGGATACGGGAGCACGTCACGAATATTCGAAATCCCCGTAAGGTACATAATCATACGTTCAAAGCCCATACCGAAACCGCTGTGGGTCGTACCGCCGTAACGGCGCAAATCCAAATACCAGGAATAATCTTCGGGGTTCATGCCGAGCTCCTTGATACGGTTGACGAGCTTTTCGTAATCGTCTTCTCTTTGCGAACCGCCGCAAAGCTCCCCGATACCGGGCACGAGCAAGTCCGCCGCCGCAACCGTCTTTCCGTCCGCATTTTGTTTCATATAGAACGCCTTGATTTCCTTCGGATAATCGGTCAAGAACACGGGCTTTTGATATACCGTTTCCGTCAAGAAACGTTCGTGCTCGCTTTGCAAATCCTTACCCCAGAAAATGTTTTTATCATCGAATTTATCCGCATTTTGCTTCAAAATCTCGATTGCATCGGTGTAGGTCAAGCGCACGAATGCGTTTTCGGATACGTTCTTCAAACGTTCGAGCAAGCCCTTGTCTACAAATTGATTCAAGAAATTCAGCTCGTCTTTGCAGGTTTCGGAAACGTAGTTGATGATGTATTTTACCATCGCTTCCTGCACGTCCATATCCCCTGCCAAATCGCAGAACGCCATTTCCGGCTCGATCATCCAAAATTCCGCTGCGTGACGCGCCGTGTTGGAATGCTCCGCACGGAAGGTCGGTCCGAAGGTGTATACGTTACCAAACGCCATTGCGTACGTTTCCGCGCTCAACTGCCCCGACACCGTCAAGGATACCTTTTGACCGAAGAAATCTTCTTTGTAATCGACCTTCTTGCCTTTCGCCACTTCGTCCAAATCAAGAGTGGTCACTTGGAACATTGCGCCTGCGCCTTCGCAATCGCTACCCGTCAAAATGGGGGTGTGCACGTAGACAAAACCACGGTCGTTGAAGAATTTATGGATTGCGATCGCCGCCTCGGAGCGGATTCTAAATGCCGCGCCAAAAAGATTCGTTCTCGGACGAAGGTAGGCAATTTCACGCAAAAATTCTACGCTGTGACGTTTCTTTTGCAAGGGATAATCGGGGGTCGATTCCCCTTCCACGTCAATTTTCGTCGCTTTAATTTCGTAGGGCTGTTTATTTTCAGG
>JAZORL010000166.1:0-4430 GCA_045656625.1 Candidatus Scatosoma sp.
GGTTTATCCGTGCGTTTACCGATGAGGGTGAAAAGTACGGTACGGACGAAGACGAGTGGAATAAAATCTTCCTGAATCCACAATCGTGGGCGGTGATGTCGCATTTGCCTACGGCGGAAGAAGCGAACAGTGCGTTTGATAGCGTAAACAAGTATCTTATGTGTGAACTTGGGTATATTTCGCATTATCCTGCCTCTGCGGGTTATGACCGTTCGAATAAAAAGTTTTTTCCCTTACATAGCGGTATTAAAGAAAACGGCGGGGTGTTCTGCCATGCAAGTACGTGGGCGGTGATCGCACAGGCGATGTTAAAGCGAAATAACGATGCATTCAACGCCTACAAGGCGACTCTGCCTTGCAGAAGAAATGAAATTTCGCAAACTACGCTCATTGAACCGTACGTATATGCGTCGGCCATGCTGGGGCCTTCCCATGAAAGATATGGCGCAGGTTCTAATTCTTGGTTAACAGGTACCGCTTCGTGGATGTATTATGCGGTGACGCAGTATATCCTTGGTTTCCGTGTGGATTACGATGGAATATGCATTGACCCTTGTATTCCTGATACCTGGAAGGGGTTTGAAATGACAAGACTTTACAGAGGAAAAACCTGCCATGTTACAGTCAAAGGCAATCATGGCAAATTCCTTCGATTGACGGTAAACGGTGAACGAGTAGAAGGAAATTTCATTCCTTATTCCTTGATTGAAAACGCGGATAGCGTAGAAATTGTTGCGGAATTTACGGCATAAAAGGAGATTGAATTATGGAAAATAAAGTATTTACGGTTGCAATTATTGGTGCTGGTTCGCGTGGGGCGGATATTTATGGTAGATTGTTGATGCAGTTGCCTGAAAAGTTCAAAATCGTGGCGTTGTGCGATCCCAGACAGCATCGGTTGGATTCTTTTGGGGCGGAATTCGGCGTTAACGAAAGCGAATGTTACACCGATGAAAATACATTCTTTGAAAAGAAACGCGCTGACGTATTGGTAATTGCGACGTTGGATTGTGACCACGTACGTCAATGCTTAAAGGCGTTTGAACTTGGCTATGACGTATTGTTGGAAAAGCCGATTACCGAGCATAAGGAAGAATGTGAACAACTGCTTGCGGCACAAAAAAAATACGGTAGAAAAGCATTCGTTTGTCACGTACTTCGCTATGCGCCTGCTTTCGTTAAGGCGGGAGAATTGTTGGATAGCGGCGCGATTGGCCGTTTGGTATCCATTAGCACGGTGGAAAATATCACGTATTGGCATTATGCCCACAGTTATGTTCGCGGGAATTGGCGCAATAGAAAGATTGCTGCACCCATCATTTTGGCGAAATGTTCGCACGATTTGGACCTGTTGCAACACTATGCAAAATCCAAATGTAAAACGGTATCTTCTGTGGGGGATTTGACCTATTTTACCGCTGAAAATGCGCCTGCGAATTCGGCAGAACGCTGCTCGGATTGTCAGCTTATGGAAACCTGTCCGTACAGCGCAAAGCGCGTGTACGTGGAACGTTGGCACGCGCAAAATTGCCCGATGGATATTTGGCCTTATAACATTATCAATACTGCGCCTACTACAGAAGAAAAGCTTTACGAGGCAATAAAAAACGGCCCTTACGGCCGTTGTGTATATCATTGTGATAATGACGTTCCCGATCATCAAATCGTAACAATGACGTTCGAAAATGGTGTGAAGGCAACGCTTAACATGATGACCTTTGCCAAGGAAGCAGGCAGAAGAATGAACTTCTACGGCACGCTCGGTGAAATTATCCTTGACGAAGCGGAAGGGATTGTTGAAATGCGTATCTTCGGCGGTGAAAACGTAACCTATCCGATTGGCGAATTAATCAAGGAAACGAGTGGCTACGGTCACGGCGGTGGGGATTTCGTACTTATCAATGAATTGTACGATATTTTGATGGGCCGAGCTACGAAAGGCACTTCGTTGGAAGAATCCATTGAAAGCCATTTGATGGGCATCTGCGCAGAAGAATCTCGCTTGAACGACGGCAAACTCATATACGTACATAAATAATTTACGGGGAAGAAATTTTATTGTTTTCCAATATGGTCAATTTGTATTCCTTGGGGGGAACGCCCGTAATTTTCTTGAAATATCTTGAAAAATAAAGCGGGTCGGAAAAACCGCACATTTCCGCAATTTCTTTTATGCTGTAATTACTATCGTTGTTATTGCGCCTAAGGAGCAACTGTTTTGCACAGTCAATGCGCTTTTCCATCAAATACGTCAACGGGGACATGCCGTGTTCCTTTATGAAAATTTTTCGGACGTATTCTTTAGAATAAGGAATAGAAGCATATACGCTATCCAAAGAAAAATCGCAGTCGGTATAATTGTTGATGATAGCTTCTTGAATGGTCTGAGAGATTTTTGAAATCGGCGGCGCATTGATTAAAAAATCAAGGCTGGCTACGATAGAGCGCGTCAAAGATAAAAGCAATTCGCTCTGCTGAGAGGACAGGTGAAAGTATTTGTAGGCAAGCTCCATAAGCGTATATAAATCTTTGGAATAACTGCCTGCTTGTATCAAGATGGGGCGATTAACGTTCGGGTTCCAAGCTTCAAGGGTCATGTGAATATTCTTAAAGCCGCTCGAAGAACTGTTAAAATGGTATAAGTTGGGGGGAATACATACAATTTGCCCTTTTTGATAGGGAAGGTTTTCCCCTGTTTCAAAGGTGAAAACGCCCTTGCCTTCCGTCACGTAGATAATTTCCCAAAATAAATGCTTGTGCTGTTTAACAGTAAAAGTCTTTAAGTGTTTCTCGATATAATTTACGATTGCCATAAATTTCTCTCCATCCGTTTCCTTTTTGGTTGAAAAAATTATAGCAAAGATGTGCCGTTTCGTCAATACCAGTTTTTGATTTTTTTCTAAATCGTCCATAAAAAAATCTATTTTAGCTATGGTGACAGAAAGATGCGGGTGATATAATTAGGTTAAGCTATTATGGCGTGGTATTTTTTCTTATAAGGAACGGATAGGCAAAATGAACGGCGAGTATAATTTTAAAATAGGGGCAAGAATACATGATTTATTGCAAGATTGCCACGCAGATCTTTCGGAAGCGCTTGTCGCTTCAACGGTGGATTGTGTACAGCTTACTTTGCCGAAATTTGTGCGTTGGAGTGAATCGCCCCAAAATTATTCGTTTGAAAAAATCCAAAAAATAAAACTTGATTTTGAAAAAGCCAAAGTGGATGTAAAAGTATTGAGTTGCTACGTCAATCCGTTGGCGGAAAACGTAAAAAAGGAACAGGATACCTTTTGTCGCTTTGTCGATTATGCTGTAGCGATGGGCGTTAAAATTGTTGGCACGGAAACGGGAAGCGTCGTAAGTGATTTACGAGATTATAAATGCAATCATACGGAAGAGAATTTTTTGAAGCTGATTGAAAGTTTGCGTCCGATGGTTGCGTATGCCCGTAAGCGGGGCGTGACAGTAGGGATTGAAAGCGTAGCGTATTATCCCGTTTACGACGAAAAGACGTTTGCACGCTTAAAAAATGCATTTTCCGAAGGCTCGATTTGTTGTATTTTTGACCCGACGAATCTTTTACATATCGGCAATTATCATAGACAAAGAGAAGTCTTTGAAAATTTTATACGCGTGCGCGCAGGCGATATACGCGTAGTGCATTTGAAGGATTTTGCCGTGGTGAACGGTTGGTTGGAAGAACGCCCCCTGTTTGAAGGCGAATTGGACGTTGGATTCGTGATTGCATTGTTGAAAAAATATCAAGTCTCCGCAGATTTGATTGTGGAAAATGCAAAAGGCGTAGAAAATTATAAACACATAAGGAATCAATTAGAAACCATTATTGGAGGGTAAAAGTAATGGAAGTAAGACAGGCAAGTAATGCTAAGGACGTAAAACTCTATACGACGGAAAGACTGAGAGAAGAATTCCACATCGCAAATCTTTTCACCAAGGACAACGTAAGAATGGTATATAGCCATATCGATCGTATCATCACGGCAGGACTTATGCCCGTAAGACAAGTATTAAAACTTGAAGCAGGCAAGGAACTTGCGGCAGACTATTTCTTGCAAAGAAGAGAAATGGGTTGTATCAACGTAGGCGGTAAAGGTATTATCACGGTAGATGGAAAAGAATATGAAATGAATCCCCGTGATGGTATGTATATCGGTATGGGTAACAAAGAAATCACCTTTAAGAGCGTAGACGAAAATGCGCCTGCAAAGTTCTATGTTTCGTCCTGCCCTGCACACACCAGCTATCCCACGGTAAAAATCGATATCACGAAAGCAAAGAAAGTACCCTGCGGTAGCGTGGAAGAATGCAACAAGCGTGTTATCAATCAATACATTCACCCTGAGGTAATCAAGAGCTGTCAGCTTGCCATGGGCTTGACGCAACTTGAGGTAGGCTCGAACTGGAAC
>JAZORL010000167.1:0-5724 GCA_045656625.1 Candidatus Scatosoma sp.
CCATTTTTAATCTTCTCTTACCGAGCTTCAGCCCGGGCTGCTCGCTTTCTCGGCGACAGCTTGTATATAATACCACAAACCGTTTCGCCTTGTCAACTGTTTTTCATAACTTTTTTTAACTTTTTTTGAAAAAGTTTTTTCATTGTGTTTTTCAGTTGTCCTTCGCGTTAGCTTGTATATATTACCACCATTAAAAGATAATGTCAAGAAATTTTTACCACTTTTTTGAAAAAAATTGAAATTTTTTAATTTTTCGACGAATTTTTCAAAATTGTGAGGGTCACTTTCTCGCCGTTGACGTCCACCGTCTTGGTAAAGCCGCCTTCTACGCTGCCTTCCAATACATCCACCGCCAACACGTCGTCCTTAAATGCACCCGTTGCCAAAGCAGCCTTCGCTTTCCCTTCCGCTATATAATATATAATGATACGGTCAGTGATTTGGAAATCCGCTTCCTTTCTCATGGATTGTACTTTAGAAACAAGTTCTCGTTCGATACCTTCCATAATGAGTTCTTCGGTGAGTGCCGTATTCAATGCAACGGTGACACCGTTATCGCTTGCGGAAATGAATCCTGCCTTGCTTTCGGTGAAGATTTGCAAATCTTCTTCCTTCAAAACAACGTCCGCATCGGTATCCATAACGTATTCGCCGCCATTGCGTACCGCTTCTACTACTTTCGTTGCGTCACAGTTGCTCAAGAATACCGTAATTGCGCCGAGTTTCTTGCCGTATTTAGGACCAAGCGTTTTAAGCTGCGGTTTAAGTTTATAGGAAATGAATTCCGTCGCATCCGCCGCCGACTTATATTCCTTAATATTCAATTCGTCGAGCACGATTGCTTTCAAACCGTCGTCAAGCTCACCCGATCTTGCGGTGATTACGTACATTTCCGACAAAGGCTGACGATTCTTTACGTTGCCCGTATTACGAGCCGCACGGCCGAGGTTTACAACGTCGAGAACCACGTCCATCCCCCTTTCAAGCGTTTCGTCTACATATTCGCTGTCACATACGGGGAAATCGCAAAGGTGTACCGACTCGGGTGCGTCCTTGAAGAATGCAGGCACAAGGTTGAGATACATTTGTTCCGCAATAAACGGCGTATAAGGCGCGGTAAGTTTTGCAAACGTGACGAGCACGTACCAAAGGGTGGTGTAAGCCGCCGCCTTGTCTTCCGTCATTTCACTGCCCCAATATCTATCACGGCCGCGACGAACGTACCAATTGGAAAGGATATCCGCAAAGTCTTGCAACGCGCGCGCGCTATCCGTAATATTATATACGGCGAGTTGTTTGTCTACCGTGTCGATGAGCGTATTGAGCTTGGAAAGAATCCACTTGTCCATCAAGGAAAGCTTACACGTCTTCAAATCGTAGTCGGCGGGATTATAACCGTCGATATCCGCATACAAGCAGAAGAACGCATAAGTATTCCAAAGAGTACCCATATACTTTCTTTGCGCTTCGCTGACCGCTTCGGGATAGAATCTCGAAGGCAACCAAGGCGCGGACGACGTGTAGAAATACCAACGTACCGCATCAGCGCCCTGCTTATCAAGCACCGACCAAGGATCCACGACGTTCCCTTTATGCTTGGACATCTTAATCCCGTTCTTATCGTTTACGTGACCAAGCACGATACAGTTTCTAAACGGCGCTTTATCGAAAAGCAACGTGGAAATTACAAGCAAGGTGTAGAACCAACCGCGCGTTTGATCGACTGCCTCGGAAATGAAATCCGCAGGGAAGGTTTGCTCGAACAAATCCTTGTTTTCAAACGGGTAATGGTACTGTGCGAAAGGCATCGAACCAGAATCAAACCAACAGTCGATAACCTCAGGCGTACGAGACATTTTGCCGCCGCACTTACCGCACTTGCAGGTAAGCTCGTCCAAATAAGGACGGTGCAATTCAATATCCTTCGCCGCACCGCACTTTTCTACGAGTTCTTCACGCGAACCGATCACTTCAATCTCGCCGCAATCCTCGCAAACCCATACGGGCAAGGGCGTACCCCAATATCTATCACGGGATAAACCCCAATCGATTACGTTTTCAAGGAAATTCCCCATACGGCCTTCTTTGATCGTATCGGGCATCCAGTTTACCGAGCGATTCGTTTCGATAAGTCTATCCTTGATTGCCGTCACCTTGATAAACCAGCTCGATCTTGCATAGTAGATGAGCGGGGTATCGCAACGCCAACAGAAAGGATAGTTGTGCATAAATTCCATCGTTTTTAAGAGTAAACCACGAGATTTAAGCTCTTTCACGATTGCAGGATCCGCCGCCTGCGCACCAACCCCCGTAAACTCGCCGCAGCCTTCGGGGAATTTCCCCTCTTCCGTGATGAGCTGTACGACAGGCAAATTATAACGTTTCCCCACTTTATAGTCGTCCTCACCGAACGCAGGCGCGATGTGTACGACGCCCGTACCGTCGGAAAGGGTGACGTAATTATCACACGTGACGTAATGGGATTTTTCTCTATAATTGAACTTTTCCTTGCCGAAGGGATAGAGCGCTTCGTATTCGGTGTACTCGTATTCCATACCCTTCTTGGTGGAAAGCACGGTGTACCCTTCTTCGCCAAGTACGCTCTTTAACAAGCCTTCCGCCAAAATATATTTTTCGCCCGATTCTTCCATTTCGACCATAACGTAGTCAAATTCGGGGTTCATACAAAGCGCAACGTTGGAAGGGAGCGTCCAAGGCGTAGTCGTCCAAGCGAGAATGTAGGTATTTTCCGCATTCTTTACCTTGAATTTCACGAACGCCGTGAGCTGTTTTACGTCCTTATAGCCTTGCGCAACCTCGTGAGAAGAAAGCGCCGTCCCACAACGAGGGCAGTAAGGCACGATTTTGTGACCCTTGTAAAGCAAGCCCTTTTTGTGGATTTCTTTAAGCGCCCACCATTCGGACTCGATATAATCGTCGTGATAGGTGACGTAGGGATTGTCCATATCGCACCAATACCCAACGCGATCGGACATCTTCTTCCACTCGTTCGAATACTGCCAAACGGACTGCTTACATTGCATAATGAAGGGCTCGATACCGTAGCTTTCAATCCCCGTTTTGCTTTCCAAACCAAGTTTTTTCTCGACTTCGAGTTCTACGGGAAGTCCGTGGGTATCCCAACCCGCTTTTCTCAAAACGTGGTTGCCTTTCATCGTCTTATAGCGAGGCACAATGTCCTTCATAACGCGAGTGAGAATGTGCCCGATATGGGGTTTCCCGTTCGCCGTGGGAGGACCGTCGTAGAAGGAAAACTCTGCGTTCCCTTCCGTCGCTTGCATACTCTTTTCGAATACCTTTTTCTCGTTCCAGTATTCAACGATTTCCTTTTCTCTTTCTACGAAATTGAGAGAGGTGTCGACTTTCTTATACATGGACATATTTCTATACTCCTTCGGAATATTTTTTAACAAAAAATTTAGCCGTCGTGCTTTGGAAAAAACACAACGGCTTTATAAACCACCAAAACAAACTATCATTTGCCGCGCAGGATAACGGGTCGCGACCCCGTACGAAACTACTCGTTGCCTTTCGCTCCGTCAGCTTATAAGGTGATATTTTTTACGAGCCCCTTCTCCCTTTCACCAAAACGGGATTTCTCTGTGCGGCGGCTTGCCGTAAAAACGTTGTCCTTTTTCAAACGCCTTTTCTATTCATTTATGCTATTATACTGTATTTTTTTAATTTTGTAAAGCGAATTTTAAGGGTTTTAACCGAAAATTCCTTTCCGTTTTTCAATCGAAAGCACTCTCATACCCGTCCCTTCGAATACTTGCAGGATTTGTTCGTCCGTCACGCTATCCGATACGTCGATATGAATGCGCTGTTTTTTATAATCCCCTTTCGCCGCGCGCACGCCGTCTATCAGGGCGATTTTCGTCGCCATTTGCTTGGCGCAACGCTCGCAGCATAAATCGTCTACGTAGATTGTCTTTTTCATAACAAAACTTCTTTGTTCGTGCCGTAGAAAATATCTTCCTTGCCCGAAATTTTTGCGCAGAGCTTTTCAAAGTCTTCCCAAAGGAAATCGTCTTTATCAAGCTCGTACGTATGCCCCCAAATATACAAAAGCTGGGGCTCGTCCGTTTCCAACGCCAAGAAACGATCCACCGTTTCTTGTAATCTTGCGTCCAGGAAATGCAAGGTGGAATGGAATTGCAACAAGTGATCCTTTTGCAATTCAAACGAATAGGTGGACGTAATCGTTCTCGAATAACGAATCGGCGTGTTTTCACCGATAATCTTTGCCACGCGCTCGTCGTTATTCACGCCGCCGCAGGGGTATGCCATACCGACAACAGGATAACCGCAAAGCTCTTCCAAAAGCCTTCTATCCAAGTCCACTTGGCGAATCACCGTTTCATCGTCAAGGCGGGTCAAATTCGGATGCGTAAGCGTATGAACGGCGACCTCGTGCCCTGCATAGACGGTCTTTACCGCAGACGCACGCACTTTATCACGACAAATTCTTCTGCCGTTCTCTTCGTAGGAATCCTGCGTGCCAAGCGTACCCGAATTCAAATTAAACGTGCCCTTCAAGCCGTATTTATTGAGAATCTCCACGCAACGGATATCTTGCAATACGCCGTCGTCAAAGCTGAACGTAATCGCTTTCTTTTTGCCATTCCACATACAGCACTCCTTGAACGTTAAGGGCTAACGCGGTTGATATCTCTGGGGAACATCGTCGCTTCGCGGACGTTCTTTGCGCCGAGAAGGTGCATCGTAAGTCTTTCAAGACCAAGACCAAGACCGCCGTGAGGGGGCGCACCGTACTTATGCAACATCAAATAGGTCGCAAATTCTTCGGGGTTCATGCCAAGCTTTTCCATCTTTTCAACCTGTTGCGCATAATCGTGCACACGTTGACCGCCCGACGTGATTTCCAAGCCTCTGAACAAAAGGTCGAAAGACAAGGTATATTCGGGGTCTTCGGGATCGTCCATCGTGTAGAAAGGACGTTTCTTGGAAGGATAATGGGTGATGAAGATGAAATCGGAATTGAACTGCTTTTTCGCGTACTTGCCCAAGATTTGCTCTTCTTCGGGGTCAAAGTCTTTCATGTCGGAAGGTTGATATTTAAACTTCTTCATGATGATTTCTTTGGCTTCCATGAATTTGAGCACGGGGATTTCCTTGATTTCGGGAATTTCGATATGGAGCAAGTCCACTTCGTTTTTGTATTCCGTTTTCAAAAGGTTCATAATATACTTGGGCACGCCGGCTTCCATGTTCATGATATCTTCAAAGCTGTCGATAAAGCCCATTCCAAAGTCCATGGAAATGTATTCGTTCAAGTGACGGCTGGTATCGTGGTGTTCCGCACGGAATACGGGCGCGATTTCAAATACGCGTTCGTACACCGCCACCATCGCTTGCTTATAAAGCTGGGGCGACTGCGCCAAGTATACCTGCTTGCCGAAATAGTCGAGCTTGAATACGTTCGTACCCCCCTCTGCGCCTGCAAAGTTAATCTTCGGGGAATGAATTTCGGTAAAGCCCTCTTGCGTGAGGTATTCTCTAAAACCGCGTTGGATACCCTCTTGGAGCTTGAAGATTGCGCGTTCCTTGGGATTACGCAAGGTGACGGGACGGTAATCGAGCTTGGTCGACAAGTCGCAGTTCACCTGCTTTTTCGTGATAACGACGGGAGGAATATCCGCAGGATGGGACAAAAGCTCGATGTTATGAATTTGCACTTCA
>JAZORL010000168.1:0-19443 GCA_045656625.1 Candidatus Scatosoma sp.
TCGCAATACAGCGCAATTAGCTTTTCCTGCATTGTTACCACGCTGAGCACCGTTTTTGCCTGCCCGTTAGACAATGCGTTAGAGTGCCCGTTAGACAGTTCGTTAGGCTGTCCGCACGCAAATGCAAACAGCGAAAAAAACAAAGCAAGTAAAAGAGAAACAATGGATACCGTTTTGCTTTTCATGATAAAACACCCCTAAAATAAAAATTCCCGAACGCAAATTTTGCGTACGGAAAAAGCCAACCTTATTTTTCAGGCTGTTTTTCGTCTTTTCGTCCATCCGCAAAAATCCTTATTTCTCAAACACGCGGCAGGTCTCCCGGCTTACGGCGTTTTTGGCTTGCGTTTCCATATTCAACGCATACCTGCCCCCTTCCTTCCCACGTTTTACGCAGTGAAAGCGGACGGACGTTCTTACGGTTGCGGCGGCAGCGGAGCAATTCGGAAAATCCCGATTTCTCTCTTCCCTATTAAACCTTACTTACCCATAAAGTACCGTTCGTTCGTATTCGGTTGTATAGACAGTATAGCATAGAACGCAAAAAATGTCAAGAAAAAAGAAACGGCGCAAAACGCCGTTTCCATAGTTTTTATTTCAATAAATCAAAAAGCTCCGTTCTCGTTTTTGTCGACATCCAGCAGCAAGCGATACCGCCAGGGCCAACGTGCGAACCGATTACAGGACCCATAATCGTGATTTGCGGTTTAATACCCGTCCTTGCCTCTACCAAAGCCGCCAATTCCTGCGCGCCCTTTTCATTGTTCGTATGCACGATTACCACAATCCCCGTTTCATCTACGGGCGCAATCGCCATGTAATCGATAACACGCGCAAACGCCTTTTTCATGCCCTTGCATTTTTCTTGCACTTTGAGTTTTCCTTCCGCGTCGAATGCAAGCATAGGTTTGATATTCAACATCGAGCCAAACACCGCCGCCGCCGCCGAAACTCGGCCTCCCTTTTTCAAATAGAACAAGTCGTTCGGGAAAACGCAATGTTGGATACGGTGACGTGCTTCCATTAAATAATCGTACGTTTCTTTCGCACTCATACCCTTATCACGGCAGTCCGCTGCCAAGGAAACCAAAATACCCTGCCCGACCGTCGCCGTCAAGGGATCGACTGCATATACGTTAAAATCGGGATATTTTTCCTTCATATCACGAGCCGCTTGCTCGGTGATGGTAATTGTATTTGCAAGCCCCGAAGAAATCATAAAATGCACGACGTCCTTCACGCCCGCTTCCGCCATCTTCGTGAAATGCTCCATATGCGCTTCATAATTAAGCTTTGCCGTGCGGGGGAAGTACCCTGCCGCAACCTTTTCATAGAACGCTACGTATTCTTCTTCCTTTTCAAAGTTATCGAAATATTCTTCAATTTGACCGCCCTTTTCCATCGTAAACGTCAAAGGCACAAACCAAATATTTCTTTCTTCCACGTACGCTTTTTTCAAATCGCAAGTCGAATCCGTCGATACGTCAAACAACGCCATTTTTTCTTTCTCCTTTTCCTTTCGCACCAATTTATTATAGCATAACGCAAAAACATTGTCAATAATTTCGACATATCTTGTCACGATTTTTTATGACAACTCAATAAAAACGTTCCTCATTGAAAAAAGAGAAAATAATTAACACTTTTTCTTATCAAAGACTTGAAAAAACGGAGAAAACTATGTATAATAAGAATAGACGGTTATTATGAAACCCGCGCGAAGAAGCGAGAATATTATTTTAATTTAGGAGAATCGTATGGACGTACAAAAAACCACCATCAACGCAATAAGAATCTTATCCGCGGAAGCGATTGACAAAGCAAAATCCGGTCACCCTGGCTTGCCTATGGGTTGCGCACCGATTGCGTATACCTTGTTTCAAAACTTTTTGAAATTCAACCCGAACGATATGCAATGGGACAACCGTGACCGTTTCATCCTCTCCGCTGGACACGGATCGATGCTCGACTATACCCTTTTCCACTTGTATGGCATGGGACTCACCAAAGAAGATTTGATGAATTTCCGTCAGTTTAACTCCAAAACCCCCGGTCACCCTGAATACGGCCACACGATAGGTGTAGAAACAACGACGGGTCCGCTCGGTCAAGGGATCGCGAACGCCGTTGGTATGGCGGTAGCCGAAGCGCACCTTGCGGCAAAGTTCAATAGACCGAATTTCAAAATTGTAGACCACTACACCTATGCCCTTTGCGGCGACGGGTGTTTGGAAGAAGGGATTTCCTACGAGGCTTGCTCGTTTGCAGGTACGCATAAGCTCGGCAAGCTCATTCTTCTTTACGACGATAACGAAATCACCATCGAAGGGGACACCGACGTCACCTTCAAAGAATACGTAGGCGCGCGTTTTGCCGCACAGCATTGGCAGGTGCAACACGTAGACCTCACACAATCGGACGACGTAGCGGCACTTTCTGCCGCCATCGAAAAAGCGAAAGCACGCACGGATAAACCGTCCGTGATCATTTGCCATACTCGTATTGGCAAGGGTTCTCCCTTGGAAGGCTCGGCAAAAGCACACGGTGCGCCTCTTGGTGCGGAAAATCTTGCAAAGGCAAAGGAAAAGCTCGGCTGGGAATCCGCTCCGTTTGAATGTCCGCAGGAAGTATTCGAGCATTGCGCAAAAGCGGCAATCGCAGGCGCAAAAGCGCAAGAAGAATGGACGGAAACTTTCAAGGCATACGAGGAATCTTATCCCGAGCTTGCGGAAGAATACAAAAAGGCGATGGCAGGCGAAATGCCCAACTTTGACGAAATCGCAGGTCTTTATGATTTCGCAAAACCGATGGCAACCCGTCAAACCTCTGCAAAGGTCCTCAACACGCTCGCACCGCACATTCCCCAACTCATGGGTGGCTCGGCAGACCTCGCTCCCTCCAATCTTTCGGATATGAAAGATACGGAAACTACGCAATACGGCGTATTTTCCCCTGATAATTTTGCAGGCAGAAATATGCATTTTGGGATTCGTGAACACGCAATGGCAGCGATTGCAAACGGTATGCAACTCCACGGCGGCGTACAGGCATACTGCGCAACCTTCTTCGTATTTTCCGATTATTGCAAACCCGCTATGCGACTCTCGGCACTCATGAAAACGCCCGTCACCTATATTATGACGCACGACTCCATCGGCGTCGGGGAAGACGGCCCTACCCATCAACCCGTAGAACAGCTTATCATGCTCCGTTCGGTGCCTGGATTGAAGGTCTACCGCCCTGCGGACGGTAAAGAAACGGCGGCGGCTTGGGTTTCGGCGTTGAGCGGAAAAGAACCCACCGCGCTTGTCCTCACTCGTCAAAACTTGCCCCAATACGAAAATAGCGGTAAAATCGCTTTGAAGGGGGGCTACGTTTTGGAAGACTGCGACGGTACTCCCGACGTACTTTTGATGGCTACGGGTTCGGAAGTCGAGCTGTGCGTAAAAGCGAAAGCGGTGCTTGCTGAACAAGGCGTGAAAGCGAGAGTTATCTCCCTGCCCTGCTTTGAGGAATACGAAAAACAAAGCGCGGAATACAAGGAAAGCGTTATGCCCAAGAGCGTAAAAGCAAGAGTTGCTGTGGAAGCGGCTTGCCCTTATAGCTGGTACAAATACGCTGGCGACAACGGCGAGCTCGTTTGCATGACCTCGTTTGGCGCATCCGCACCTGCGAATCAGCTTTTTGATTACTACGGCTTTACCGTAGAAAACGTCGTAGCGAAAGCGCTTGCGTCCATCGAAAAAGCGAAAAACTAATCTTATCGGATAAAAACAGCCGCGTTTTTTAGCGCGGCTGTTTTATTTTTCAAAAAACTATCACATTTTCACAACGCAATTTCCTTAATCGTTTGCTATACTACGTTTGACAATCA
Organism: Candidatus Scatosoma sp.; assembly: GCA_045656625.1. GTDB lineage: Bacteria > Bacillota > Clostridia > Christensenellales > Borkfalkiaceae > Scatosoma. The sequence continues at coordinate 3,875 of JAZORL010000168.1, forward strand.
AGCTTATCCGTTTCCAATCAAGCTTTTGCTTGAATGAAAACACCTCCATAACAACGCAAAAACGCACGCCCTTCCCGCGTGCGTTTTTGTTCTATATTTCTATTCAATTCGTACCTGTACCGTCCGTTTAAGAATATAACTTCGCAATGGCTGCATTGATTTCTAAATCCTCGCCGTATGCCTCTTGCACAGTTTTCGTCCCATCCTCTGGCAAAATCCCTCTGCCATGAATACTCGTTTTCGAAACAGGCCAACGGATTTCCGCCGTCGTGAGCTTTAACGCGTCCTTTTCAAACCAATCCAAATAATAGGTTGTTTGCATAATTCCTTTGCCGTACGTTCTTGCCACGCCGCCACGCTCGGATAAGCAAATATTTTCATACGAAAGCGCGCCGTAATCGAGCATAAAACCAATCAAAGACTCCGATGCCGATGCCGTATCGATATCAGCAAGCACAAAAATACGGCTTTCAGGCTTGAAATATTCATTATACACGTTTCCTCGTGCATCGTAAGCCACCATTTTATTCCCATAATCGGCAAGCACCGCAACAGGGGAATTCCCCTTTGCATTCTTTCCAAAATATGCGGCGATTTCTTGCATAAGATCCAAATAACCGCCCGTATTACCACGAAGATCTAAAATCAAATCGGTTTTTCCGTCTTGACGGAACTGCTCCATCGCCCGCGCAAAGCCTCTCGCTACGTTCCCCCCAAACTGTATCAAACGAATATATGCCGTTTGATCGGGCAAAGCCGTGAGAGCCTCCCCCTTTTCCGTCCACAAACTGCTATTGCTACCCGAAAAAGCATAAGACGAATTGTTTGTACGATAAAAAACGTAATTTTCAACGTAAATTTCTTTCGCAATCGACAAAGTTTTTTCTATACCGCCCGAAAGCACCTTTATAAAAAAGGGTTCATTGAGATCCAAAGCATCTAAAAAGTCCGAAAACTCTTGGAAAACTTGGCTTTCTGTGATGGCGTTTTCCGTCAAGCCGAACCCGATAATTTTATCCCCTTCCGCCAAACCTGCTCTTTCCGCAGGCGAATTACCGCTAACGCGCGCGATTAAAATTTGGTCGTTCCCACTCGCGTCCTTGCTCAACAGCATCGTACCGATGCCGCCTTTTTTTCCTGCCAGCCTCTCTTCACTTGCTTTGTATTCGTCCGCCGTCATATAATAGGAATAAGGATCAAGCAAATCGTTATTAATTGCATCGTAAATCGTCGAATAAAACTCGTCGTCGGAAATATCCTGATAATACTCCTCATCGATTTTATCTTTGATCCAAATCAGTTTCCGCATTCCTTTATCCAGCGAGAACCAAAAGGTCAACGCACCCGACGCAAAAATCGCTACGGCAAGCAAAATACAGCCGACTATTTTCCACGCTTTTTTACCGCTTTTTCTCTTTTGAACGGGGGCAGGTATGCGTTGAACCCCTTTTTCAGAGGGCTCTGCAAAAAATCCGTCGTCCACTTCCGGCAAGGTTTCCTTGTCCAAATTTTGATTGTTTTCTTGGTTTTCCATATTCTTCACTCCAAGTTTATCTCCCTTTCAGGATAAAAATATAATCCGTCCGCATAAAATATTCGTGGACGGATTGATTCTTTTTATTTTTTTAAGAGCTTATAAAGCACCGTCAATACACGGAAGGACACCGCCCCCGAAAAAAGACGGATATTCAAGCCCGTTGCTTTCTCGATTTTGTCCAAACGATACAAAAGGGTGTTTCTATGCAAATACAACCGACGAGAGGTTTCACTCACGTTCAAGCTGCACTGTAAAAACGCCTCCGCAGTCGCAAGCATTTCCTCGTCTTCAAAGACTTCCTTAAATCTCTCGTCACTAATTTCCGAAAGATACTCCCGTAAACGGCTTTCCGGCACGTCTTCGAGCATCTTCATCAAGATAAAATCGCGATAGAAATGTACGTTGCCCTGGATTTGGAATACGTCGGCATAACGAAGCGCATTTTCCGCGCTTGCATACGATGCGGCAATATCCTTCAATTCGCACACGGTAGGCCCAACGCCTGCCTGTACGTCCACTCCAAGCTCTTCTTTGAGGGACTGTATTAAAAATTCCGCATACTCCACCGCCGAATTGGATTCCTCCGTCGTTTCTTCTTCAAAACGGACCAAAACGCATATATCGCCGCTAATGCGCACGATGGTATCCAAGCTGTTGCCGCCGTACTGCTCGAGGGCAGCAATTGCTTCTTCCATCAGCTTTGGAATGCGCAACACAACCGCAAAACAGGGCTTATTTTTTACGGAGTATTTCGTCACGTACTTATAAATTCCCATCGAGGAATATTCCCCCATGAGGATACGTTTGAGCTGTTCCGTTTTTGGCAGTTCGGAGTCCTTTTCCGCAAACGCCTCGATATAGGAAGGCAGGAGCAACGCATAGTTTTTCTCCGCTTCTCCGCAGCCGTCTAAAATGCCGATATACCCGACGTTTCTATATAAAAAGCGGAAAAAGGTATGCCTTCCGTCGTCCGTCACTTTGTCAAACTGCCAATCGCAAACGGGCAAATCCGCCACGGGGGAGTTTTCCGCATAATACGACAAACGAATATTCAATTTTTCCATAAGCTCTTTGACGATTTTTTCAATTTCCGTCATATAACCTCCCCTTAGCGGAGCTTCCCAAAAAAGTCGCCCCTATTTTTTTATCTACGTCTATTATATCGCAAACGTAAAAATTTTTCAAGGGGTTTTTCGCATCTTTGACTTTTTTCCTTGATGAAAGTGAAAAAATAGTCAATTTTTTTAACCTTTTTTCACCGAAAGACTTAAAAAAATACTTTTTAAGTATTGACATCTTCTACCGAAAGTGTTATAATACTATAAATTGTAAAAGTTTGACCCCGCGTAGCGAGAGCGAAACGGGAAATCTAAAATAACTTTCAGGAGATTTGTTATGGCTAACAAGGCTAAAAAGAACGTAAGCTATCGCTTACTTGCTGTGCTTTTGCTTGCGGCGTGTGTTGTACTCGTAGTTCTGCCGATGAAAGTATTGGGCAGCATTCAAGGCTATTTCGTCGTTGGCGAATTCGCTTTGTATGAAGTTGCACAGGACATTTTTGATTCCGGCATGAAACTTTGGGGCGTACTCCCCACCTTCTGTGACGACTCGACGTATTTGGGCGTTGCAGCAGCGCTTGCACTTTACGTATTTGCAGCAACGATCGTCGTTGCATTCGTTTGTGCTTTTATCGCAATCTTCACGAGCAAGAAAGCTCCCGCACTCGTTCGTTTCGCAACGTTCGTAATCACTTGGGGTGCAGCGGCTTATTCCCTTTGCATTCTTTGCATTACGTCGTATAGCTCCTTCACGGAATTGACCTTTGATTGGCTTACGACCGGCATTGCACTCGGTGCAGCATTCTTCTATTTCGTGCTTCAAATTGCACACACGGGCAAGGCGGCTTGGTTCAACGCAATCCATTTCGTTCTTTCCCTTGCTTACACCGCTGGTTTGATGCTTGCATTCACGTATGAAGGCGGCAAGGTAAGCGCAGCTTTGGGCGCATCCAAGAATATTTGGAAGATTTTGGTACTCGTTGTAGTCGGTCTTTCCCTCCTCAATCTTGGCATTTCGAGCTGCCGTGCAAACTCCAAGACGGGTCTTGCAGGCGATCCTATTCGCTACATTTTCCAAGTAATCGTTGCGCTTGGCGCGATTTATATCTATCACGCAATCAAGCTTGAAAGCAAGCCTTTCCTCTTCTTCACGATTTGCGCAATCGGCGTTTCCCTTCTTCAAATCGTTATCACGCTTAGTCAACTCGGCGTTCGTCGTAAGGGTGCTGTGAAAGCAGCGAAAGCTAACGCTATGAACGATTTCGAATTGGAAGAAACGATTGAAGCTGTTCCCTATGAAGGCGGCCCCGTTGCAGGCGTAGAAGTTGCTGAATTGGTAAATGCTGACGAAGAATCTGCTACCGCAGAAGAAGCAGAAGAAGATTATTCCGGCAAGTTTGATGCGTTCATCGGTACTCTTTCCAAGTCTGAAAGAGAAGAATTTATCGACGTTTACGTGCTTCGTACGAACGGCGATATGCCTGAAATTCCCGAATACGTTGTAGGTGGAAACAATAAGGCATTCTTCAACAAGGTGTTCATTTACCTTGGTCAATATAGAGAAAAAGTTTCCAGCGAACTTCTTGGCAAAATCTACGATTTCTCGCAAAAGCTTTCCTAATCTCTAAAAATAATTACGAGCCGACTTTGTAAGTCGGCTCGTTTTTTATACTCATTATATCAAAAAAATCGGGCGAAGTCGTTTGCCCGATTTTTCTTTCCTATCTTTTGATACGGATTAGCAATACGCCGTCGTCCGTGATAAATCTTTCCGCCAAGCGGTCGACTAAAAACAATCCCCTGCCGCTTTCCGCATACACGTCCGAGCAGGCTTCCTTTTTCACAGGAAAGAAAACTTCCGCCGTAGCAATCTTTAATTCCACAAACTCAGGCGTCAAACCAAAATCCAATTTCGCATTCCCATCCGCGTGCTTTAATACGTTGCCCAGCAGCTCGTAAGCAATAAGCCTGCTATCAAACACACGCTCAGGGGCAATCTCTTGCGCAAAAAGGAAGTCGCAAAGTCCGTCCACAGCAAGCCGCAACGTTTCGTAATTGATAATTTCATACTTCATACTTCGCTCCCCCTTTTTCCTTTTTTTAACTAAATGCGTCTTTTAATCGATCCTTTAATTTTTCAAGCAACTTTCTCTCCAATCGAGATACGTACATTTGCGATTTTCCGCCAAGCCTGAACGCCGTTTCGCTTTGGGAAAGTCCGTCCACAAAACGATATTTTACAAGCGCTCGCTCTTCGTCGCTAAAATCCTGCATCGCCGAAGACAAGGTTTCTTTCGTTTCAAAACGATCGTATTGTTCCTCATTGTTTGCAAGTACGCCATACAGCGATTTCTCGTTTTCCTCATCATTCGCCGTCATACCGTCTAAAGAAACCGTCCCGCCCACTTCGAGCGCCTTGACAATCTCTTCCTCGTCAACCTTTAAGGACTGCGCAATCGTCTTAATTTTCGGCTTTTCGCCCTTTTCCTTTTCGTATTCCAGCGAGAATTTCCGAACGGCGAGATTTAACTCGCTCAACCTTCTTGGCACCTTTACCATACGGGAGCTATCACGGAAATAGTTTTTAATTTCCCCCGTAATCGTCGGCGTGATAAAGGTGGAAAACTGTACGCCCTGCTCCACGTCGAATCGATCGATCCCACGGACAAGCGCCATCGCGGCGATTTGTTGCAAATCGTCGTACTCCACTCCTCGCCCTACGAATTTCTTGGCTAAGATTTCGGTTATGTAGAGATAATGCTCGGCGATCTGATTACGAATCGTGACATCGCCGCTCTCTTTGTACCGCTTGAATAGCTCGTTAATGCGTTCTTCCGTCATTGGTTTAGCCTTCAAATACGATTTTTACTACTCTATCCGATTCCTTTACGAAATCCACCGTTCCCAAAAATGCAAACAAAAGCGCTCGGGAAATCCCATCTTCCAAGCTATCGCCCATTTCACCGACTTCGCCCACGCCGCTCACCGCACAGCCAAGCGCGTCGCCTACGGTAAATTCAATGCACGCCGTCGAAAAACCGTTGCGTTTCAAAATCAGCAAGCTTTCCGTCACGCAAACCTTATAATCCTCTGACGTATCCACGTCAAAGCCAGCAAGTGCGCAAAGTCCGCCCGTCGTCAAACGTACCGTCGTTAAATATTCACCCGTCAAGGGCAACGTCACCGTAAATTTTTCCATCGTTATGCAAGCTCCATAATACTATCCAACGAGCAAATCACGAACAATTTCTTGATTTTGGGCTGTAAATTCGTAAGACGAAGGGTAAAACCGTCCGATTTCACCATCTTCAAAATCTTTACGAACGTACCAAGCGTCGTGCTGTCGATAAAGTTCAGCTCCGTGCAATCAAAGCAAATATTGGCGCGCGATTGTTCGTATGCCGCCGCAATTTCCTGATAAAACGCCTCTGCGTTCCCCAAATCGATATCCCCCGAAAGCGCTACGTTTAATACGCCGTTTTCAAAGCCGAGAATTTTTACTTCTTGCATAGTCTTTCCCTCCGAAAAGTCTTTCCTTATATAATATATACCACAATTTTTTTACAATTAAACAAGAATGGGCGCAACCAAATTAAACAGCAAGCCCACGCTCACGGAAACAAGATAGCATACAAAAATCATCATTACGTTCCGTTTCCATTTCCGACCGTTGCGAAGTAGCACGACAAACCCCATGCCCGCATTCGCGCAAAGCCCTGCCAAGCACGAACCAAACGTAATTGCCCCGCTTAAAAAGCTTTCCGTGATTACCACGGACGACGCGCAGTTTGGAATCAACCCAATCACACAGGACACGACAGGCTGCAAAAAGCGATTTCGCTTCATAAATTTCGCAAACACATCCTCGCCGCCAACCCCGTGAATAATCGCCTCTAACGCAAAATTCACAAGCAAAATAAACAAACCGACTTTGATGGTATGCAAAAGCGGATACAATAGATAATTCTTCCACGCGCTCTCGCCGTCGTGCTTTCTGCCACAGGAACAGTTCGTTTCCACGTCTCGTTCTTCCAAGTACGCCTGCATGAAAATTTCATGCGTGGTTTCGGGGAGTCCGTTCACCGTTTTAGGCATTTGAACGCATACCTGCCTACGCCCAAACAGTTTCATCACCCCATCCGCCGCATAGCCGACCGCAACACCGATAATGATTTTAGAAAGGAGCAAGGGCAACACCCAAGCCGCCCCTTCCCCCGAAGAAAGCATAATGATACACGCTTCGTCGCTCGTCGCCATAAAAATCGCAAATAGCGTACCGATAGTGATATATTTTTGCTCGAAAAGCTTCGCCGCCATTACGGAAAAACCGCATTGCGGCACAAGCCCCGTCGCCGAGCCGACAAGCGGGCCTAACTTACCGCCCAGCCTCGTCACCTTTTGCACGTCTGCCTTCGCCTCAATCAGCTCTATCAACGCATAGATTAAGAAAACGAAGGGCAAAAGGGGCAACGTATGCTCTAACGAATGCCCTAAATGATGCCCTGCCTCATGCAGGAAATGCTCAATCCTTTCCCACATAGCTTACACCTTTTTTTCTTCCGCTCTACGGCTTTGCACCGTTTCCAAGGTCGCCGCCAAGGGAATAGACGCTTTCGCCGTCAAATCCATTTCTGCAAAATTCCCCAAGCGATACTGCACCAAGCCTTCCGAGGCAATCATCGCCGCATTGTCCGTACAATACCGTTTTTCAGGCAACACCAACGTCAAACCATTTTGCGCACAAGCCGCTTGCAAGGACGTGCGCAGATACGTGTTCGCCGCAACGCCGCCGCCTGCCGTGACGATTTTCACACCCTTTTCCTTTGCTGCGGACACCGTTTTTTCCACAAGTACGTCCACCGCCGCTTTTTGAAAAGAATAAGCCACGTCCGCTTTGGAAAACTCCTCTTTCTTTTGTTCTTTCGTATGGCAGTAGTTAATCACCGCCGTTTTTAAGCCGCTGTACGAGAAATTGTACCCGCCGCCGCCTTTGAGCATTTTCGGCATCGGTACGTTTGCTTTCCCTTCAAGCGCACACTTTTCAATGTTCGGCCCACCAGGATACTTTAACCCCAGCACACGGGCAACCTTATCAAAGGCTTCGCCAGCCGCATCGTCCAACGTTGCGCCAAGGATTTCAAACTCCGCTTCCGATTTTGCGTACAAAATCGCCGTGTGACCGCCGCTTGCAAGCAACGTGACGAACGGAGGCTTTAATTCGGGCGAAGAAAGATAGGACGCCGCAAGGTGTCCTCGAATATGATTGACCGCAATCAAGGGTTTATTGAGTGCATACGCAAACGCTTTCGCAAAGGACACGCCGACAAGAAGTGCCCCCAAAAGCCCTGCGCCGTAGGTGACCGCCACAGCGTCGATATCCGCATACGTGATCCCTGCGTTTTTCACCGCTCGTTCCACCACTTCCGCCACCGCATCGGTATGCGCACGCGAAGCGATTTCTGGTACGACGCCGCCAAACTGCGCTTGCACACTCGCAGACGAAGCGATTTCGTCGGAGAGAATTTTTCTGCCCCGAATCACCGCCGCCGCCGTTTCATCGCAGGACGATTCAATCCCCAAAATAATCGGGTCTTTCTTATTGATGTCTACATTCTTCAAAGGATCGTACATAGTTCTTTCCATTCCCAAAGACGGATTCCCCGTCCCTCTACTTTATGCGAAAGGGCAAGTATAAACCCATACCTGCCCCCTACCTTTATTAAAATTTCTTTAAATAGTCGATAACGAAACCGTGGATTTCGCCGTCCATAACCGCTTGCACGTCGCCTTTTTCATAGCCCGTACGAGTATCCTTCACGAGCGTGTAAGGGCAGAATACGTAGGAGCGGATTTGCGAACCCCATTCGATCTTTTTCACGTCGCCCTTCATCGCCTGCGCTTCCGCTTGACGTTGCTGAATCTTGATTTCCAAAAGCTTGGAGCGGAGCATCGTAAAGCACATCGCTTTATTTTGGAGCTGTGAGCGTTCGTTTTGGCATTGTACCACAATCCCTGTCGGGAAGTGCGTAATACGTACTGCCGAAGCAACCTTATTGACGTTTTGACCGCCTGCGCCGCCCGAATGGTAGATGTCGATACGGATATCATCGTCGTTAATTTCCACTTCGTCGTCTTCCTCTACTTCCGGCATAACTTCAAGCGAGCAGAAGGACGTCTGACGGCGTTTGTTTGCATCAAAGGGCGAGATACGCACCAAACGATGCACCCCCATTTCCGCCTTCAAATACCCGTAAGCGTTTTCCCCTTCCACGCGGAATTCTACACTCTTATAGCCTGCGCCGTCCCCTGCTTCACGATCGAGCTCATACACCTTAAAGCCCATCTTTTCGCAATAGCGACAGTACATACGATAGAGCATTTGACACCAATCGCAAGCTTCCGTACCGCCTGCGCCGGCATGCAAGGAAAGCATGGCGTTGTGATTGTCGTACGGACCTTTCAAGATTGCGCGGATACGCATATCTTCAATGTCTTTTTCCGCCGTCGTGAGCATTTGGTCAAGCTCGGGGATCAAGCTTTCATCTTCCGTTTCCTCAATCAAATCTACCACGTCCAACGCATCGGAAAGCGCCGTTGCGCCCGCTTCGTAGGATTTGATTTTATTGCGGATGGCAGAAGCTTCCTTGCCGATTTTGGTGGATCTTTCCAAATCCTGCCAAACCTCGGGATTTTCCTGCTCCTTTTCAAGCTCCGCAAGACGGGGGCGCAAATGCTCGATATCCAAAGCGTACTCCGCTTCTTTGAGCACTTCGCGCATCCCTTGAATTTTTAATCTATAATCGTCAGCTTTGAACATATGATTTCCTTATTCTTTCTTATCTTCGGGTTTTTCAGCCGGCTTGAACGAGGACATGCTCGACAAGGGCGAGGGCATCAAACGACGGAAGGTACGAGGTGCGCTTGCTTGGGGCTGTGCAGGTTGTGCAGCAGGCGCAGGTTGCGCAGGTTGCGTGGGACGGAGTACCTGCGGTGCAGGACGCGTCTCAATCTTCACCTTCAAAAGCACGCTGATGATCGAGCGTTGTACGCGCGCAATCATTTCCTCGAACATATCGTAGCCTTCTTTCTTATACGAAATTACAGGGTCGACTTGACCGTACGCACGAAGGGAAATACCCTTACGGAGCTGATCCATCGCATCGATATGATCGATCCAGTTTCTATCTACCGTCATCAAAAGGACACGTCTTTCTACGGCGCTGAAATCTACGCCCTGTTCTTTCAAATCTTCAATCTTCTTTTCGTATTCCTTGATAACCTTTTTCGTAATCTTTTTAAGCGCGATTTCGTAATCCCACTTCATCAAGCGTTCACGCGTGATATAGTTCGTACCTTCGGGAAGAACCTTCGCTTCCAAAGCCGCGTTGAGTTCTTCTTCGTTCCAAAGCTCGGGCATCGCGTCTACGTTGACCGCCGCCGAAACCGTTTCCGCTACGTAATCGGGGATATATTTGAGCACTTGCTCGTGTACGTCTGCGCCACGGAGTACGTTCATACGTTCCCCGTACATAACCAAACGTTGTTTATTCATAACGTCGTCGTATTGAAGGACGTTCTTACGAATACCGAAGTTTCTGCCTTCGATGTTCTTTTGTGCGTTTTCAATCCCGTGCGAAAGCATCTTGGACTGCAAAGGCGTATCCTCGTCAATCTTGAAGAAACGATAAAGCGCCTTCATTCTTTCGCCGCCGAAGCGCATAATCAAATCATCTTCAAGGGAAAGGAAGAACACGGACATACCGATATCCCCTTGACGACCCGCACGGCCGCGGAGCTGATTGTCGATACGACGAGATTCGTGACGTTCCGTACCCAAAATGCAAAGACCGCCAACCGCAATTACTTGTTCTTTTTCCGCATCCGTTTGCGCTTTATAGTATTCGTAAACCTTCTTATATCTTTCACGAAGCGCCATGATTTCGTCGCTAACCTCGGTGATATACAAGCTCATTGCAAGCTCGATATCCTCGTGGTTTGCGCCTTCTTCACGCAAACGCTTTTTCGCAAGATACTCGGGGTTACCGCCGAGCAAGATGTCGGTACCACGACCAGCCATGTTGGTGGAAATGGTGACGGCGTTGAGTCTACCTGCCTGCGCAACGATTTCCGCTTCGCGTTCGTGGTTTTTCGCGTTCAAAATGTTGTGTTTTACGCCGTTTCTCTTAAGCAAACGGGAAATTTCTTCCGACTTATCCACGGAGGACGTACCAACCAAGATCGGCTGACCGCTTTCGTGGCGCTTGATGATTTCGTCAATAAGCGCACGTTTCTTGCCTTCCGCCGTCGAGTAAACCATATCAGGCAAATCCACACGCTTGATGGGACGGTTGGTGGGGATTTCGACAACGTCGAGCGAGTAAATCGTTCTAAATTCCGCTTCTTCCGTCTTTGCCGTACCCGTCATACCCGAAAGCTTGGAGTACAAACGGAAATAGTTTTGGAAGGTGACCGTCGCATACGTCTTGTTTTCGCTGCGGACTTCCACCCCTTCCTTTGCTTCGATGGCTTGGTGCAAACCGTCAGAATATCTTCTGCCGTCCATCAAACGGCCCGTGAATTCGTCAACGATAACGACTTCCATGCCCTTATCCGTTTCTTTCACGATATAGTCTTCGTCGAGCTTGAAAAGCTTGTGCGCTTTCAAAGCTTGTTGGATATGGTGGTTGAGCTCTGCGTGTTCCAATTCCGCAATGTTGTCGATACGGAAGAATCGTTCCGCCTTTCTTGCACCGCTGTCGGTCAGCTCGACCGTCTTATCCTTTCTATTGACGATATAATCCCAATCCTTCGCCGCCGCCAAGGATTTCTTTCCTTCGGGAGCCGCCGCAAGCGCCGCTGCCTTCTTTTCCGCCATACGCGCTTCGTAGTTCGCCTGTTCTTCCAAGGAAAGCTTGGTATAGTCTACGTATTCTTCCTCGTCTTCTTCCGATTCTTCTACGTATTTCTTCTTTTTATTTTTCTTATTCGCACGCATTGCCGCATACGCTTCGTTTTCCGCATCTTTGAGCTCGTCGTCAAAGCCGCCCGAAATCGTGCGCACGAATTTATCCACTTGTACGTACAATTCGGACGATTTTTCACCCTTACCGGAAATGATAAGCGGCGTTCTCGCTTCGTCGATTAAGATGGAGTCGACTTCGTCGACAATGGCAAACGTCAAATCACGCTGTACCATCTTGGTGACGTCCGTTTTCAGGTTGTCACGCAAGTAGTCGAAACCGAATTCGTTGTTCGTACCGTACGTAATATCGCAATTATAGGCGATGCGCTTTTGTTCGTCGTCCATACCGGGTACGACAACACCGACGGTAAGACCCATATATTTATGGAGCTTGCCCATCCATTCCGCGTCACGCTTTGCAAGGTAATCGTTGACCGTAACGATATGCACGCTCTTGCCCGAAAGTGCGTTCAAGTATGCAGGCAAGGTAGAAACGAGCGTCTTACCTTCACCCGTACGCATTTCCGCAATACGGCCCTGATGCAAACAGATACCGCCGATGATTTGTACGCGGAAGTGGCGCATATTGAGTACGCGCTTTGAAGCTTCACGGAGCGCCGCGAACGCGTCGTACAAAATGTCGTCAAGGGTTTCGCCCGCTGCGAGTCTATCTTTCAAGACCTGCGTTTGACTGCGAAGGGTTTGTTCGTCCATCGCTTGATACTTCGGCTCTAACGCTTCTACCTGATCCGCCATTTTGTTGAGTTTTTTGAGGGCGCGTCTACCGTCGCCGCTCATAAGATATTTAATCAATCCCATCTTCATAACTCCGATGTTTTATTTTCCGAAAAACTCGCCGTGAAATGAACATAGCCCATACTACGGCATTATATCGTCATTTTCTATTGTACAATATTTTTATACAAATTGAAAGCGTTTTTACACGCTTTTCCCAAAAAACCTTTCCTTATAGGAAAGAAAATCCCTTTTTTGCTTTCTTTTCCAAGTGCGTATTGCTTATTTATAACCATTTTTTCCACCGTTTAGACGGAAAGACGAATTTAACTCCCCTTTTCTTTTTCTCTTGAAAATATCGTTGACAAATTTATCTTCAATGTGTTATACTATCCAAAATCCCTACAAGGAGCAATGCGTTATGAGCAAAGTAATCATTCCCAAAGATTATCAAACGGCTTTGAATTTATACGATACGCAAACGGCAATCGGACTTTTGAAACGGACTTTTGAAGAAAGACTCTGCTTGGCGCTCAATTTGAAACGTGTATCCGCTCCCTTGTTCGTCGATCCCACGACGGGCTTAAACGACGATTTAAGCGGTGTGGAACGCGCGGTAAGATTCGACTTGAAAGAAACGGGCAAGGACGCCGTAGTCGTACACTCGCTCGCAAAATGGAAACGTATGGCGCTTGCCGTCTACGGTTTTTCCGCAGGCGAAGGCTTGTATACGGATATGAACGCAATCCGCCGCGACGAAGAAATGGACAATCTCCACTCCGTCTACACCGATCAATGGGATTGGGAAAAAATTATCACGCGCGACACGCGCAATCTCGACTATTTGAAAAAGGTCGTGCAAGGGATTGTCGGCGCAATTTGCGACACACTTGATTTCTTGAAATGCCGCTATCCCCAAATCGACGTAGAGCTTTGCCGCACGGTAAGCTTTATCACGGCGCAGGAATTGGAAGATCTCTACCCCACTCTCTCGTCCAAAGAACGGGAAAACGCCTACTTGAAAGAACACAAAACGGCGTTTATTATGCAAATCGGCGACAAGCTCCGTTCGGGCAAACCGCACGATTCCCGCGCGCCCGACTACGACGATTGGTCGCTCAACGGCGACATTCTTTTCTGGGACGACGTGTTAGGCTGCGCGATGGAAATCTCGTCCATGGGTATCCGCGTCGATGAAAAATCACTCGACGAACAACTCACGAAAGCGAATGCGAACGAGCGCCGTGAGCTCCCCTTCCACAAAGCTCTCTTAAACGGCGAGCTGCCTTTGACGATGGGCGGCGGTATCGGTCAATCCCGACTTTCCATGCTCCTTTTGGGCAAAGCGCATATCGGGGAAGTGCAAGTTTCTCTTTGGGACGACGAAACCAAGCGTATCTGCAAAGAAAACGGCATTATTTTACTCTAAAACGCATATTTTCATATAGAAAAGCGGCGAAGCAAATTCTTGCTTCGCCGCTTATTTTTTCATTTCAATGCGTACCTGCCCCCATCATTTTACCAAAATTCAATTTTATTCACCAAGAAAAATTTCTTTAAGTGAAGAGATTTTTTCCTCGGTCATACCGATGGAAAGCATATAATTTTCCGTCTTTTCAGCAAGCGTTTCCCCATCAAAACTCTTTAATTTCGTGATAAAATCTTGAAAATAGCCCGAATAGTCCCCTTGCTGGATATTACGCTGTCCGTAAATCGAGAAAGTGGTAAATTCGTAATCGTGAATCAAGTCCGCCTCGCTCACACCAAGCAAAGCGTTCACCAAAAACGACACTGTGCCCGTTCTATCTGCGCCGCCCGTACAATGGAAATACATAGGATAATTGCTCTTATCCGCCATCAAGGAAAAGACTTTACGATAGTTTTCCTGCATCGCAAACGCCTCCCCATATCCACCGATTTGAATATACACAAGCTCGGCATTGGGAATCGGACTTTCTTCCAAATAGCCCTATTCTGCACCCCATCCGCGCAAATCCAACTCCGTCTTAATCCCTAACGTTTCCGACATATAAATTTTGCCTTCTTCCGTCAACTCGGACGGGTAAATCACCCTACCATTCGCAACGTAAGGCGTAAGCGCACCGCCACGATAGAGCAAGCCTTGCTTGGTAATCTTGCCCGAAGAGGTTTGATAACCACCCAAATCGCGCGTATTATAAATCCCGTCGATATCCATTACGCGCGGACCGAGCGAGGTCGTCGTAAAGCTCGCACTTGCGGAAATTTTCTTCCCAAACGCAAGGTTCGCCGTCACCGTCCATTCGTATTCCGTGCCTTTATAAAAATTGTATAATTTATAACGTTTGCCCTTACCGACGTTAATTTCCGTTTTCTCCGAGTCAGGCGCACCTTTTATCCAATAGCGCAAGGTATAGCTTTTTACGTTGTCCGCATCACAAGTCCAAGCCAAGCTAATCTCCTGCGCTTGGTTTTCGGTGGAAATTGCATAATTATTAACGTTTGCACCTGCTCCGGCTTGCAAATATTCCTTTGCCTTTTTAATATACGGGAATACTTCCCCTTTTCCGCTTGTAATCGTAATCGTACCCAATTCTTCCGCTCCCTCTTCGCCAACAACGCCGCCATTAGATGCGTTCGTATTGGATTTTCCGCACGCCGCCGCTCCGCAGCTAAACGCCAAAAGCAAACAACACAACGCAAGTAGTGTCTTTTTCATAAATTTACCCCTATCTCTATATTGCTTAAAACATTTTCGATTCTTGATTAGATTATAGCATACGCAATCCTAAATTTCAATAGCAAAATTCCATAAATCTATTTCATTTTTTCCGTTTTTTAAGGGCGAGCCGCAAAAGCGGCTCGCCCTATCCCGTTTACAAATATTTTTTGAGTGCTTCCACTCTGTCCGTTTGTTCCCACGAGAACCCTTTATAACCGAAGTGTCCGTATGCCGCCGTCTTTTTGAAAACGGGGTTACGGAGCTTCAATTCACGGATAATCGCATAGGGACGAAGGTCAAATTCCTTTTTCACGATTTCCACAAGCATCTCGTCGTCCACCTTGCCCGTACCATGAGAATTTACGAATACGGAAACAGGCTTTGCCACGCCGATTGCATAAGCGACTTGGATTTCCACTTCGTCCGCCAAGCCCGCTGCAACCAAGTTTTTCGCAATATAACGGCTGTAATACGCCGCACTTCTATCCACTTTCGTAGGGTCTTTGCCCGAGAATGCGCCGCCGCCGTGTGCGCATCTGCCGCCGTAGGTGTCCACGATGATTTTTCTGCCCGTCA
>JAZORL010000169.1:0-2526 GCA_045656625.1 Candidatus Scatosoma sp.
TATTATCTTTGCATGGAATTCTTGATGGGTAGATCACTCAAAAACAGCATTTTCAACTTGGGAATTGCGGATGCTTTTGAAACTGCCCTCAAAGATTACGACGTGTCGCTTGCGGATTTGTACGAGCTTGAACCAGACGCAGGGCTTGGCAATGGTGGCTTGGGTAGACTTGCCGCTTGCTTTATGGATGCTTTGGCTACGGGTGATTATCCCGCAATGGGCTTTTCAATCCGCTATGATTACGGTCTTTTCAAGCAAAAGATTGTAGAAGGTTGGCAGACCGAGCTTCCCGACGTTTGGCTTCCTGGCGGCGAAGTATGGCTTACGCAAAGAAGCGATAAAATCTTTACGGTCAAGTTCGACGGCTACATTGAAGAAACTTGGACGGAGCACGGCTTGCAAACAATCTACCGTGATGCGAAGGAAGTGCAGGCAGTTGCTTATGATATGATGGTATCGGGGTATGATAGCAAAGCGGTTTCCGTTCTTCGCCTTTGGAAGGCAAGAAGCGTTCAAAACTTCGATATGAAGCTTTTCTCGCAGGGCGACTATGCGGCTGTTATGCAAGAAGACAACGATGCTGAACTCATTTCCAAGGTATTGTATCCTGCCGATAACCATGCCGAAGGTAAATCCTTGCGCTTGAAACAGCAGTATTTCTTGGTTTCGGCGTCCTTGCAAAACATCCTTGCCGATCACAAGCGTAGATATGGTTCTCTTCGTTTGTTGCCCAAGATGGCGGCAATTCACTTGAATGATACCCATCCCGCGTTGGCGATCCCCGAATTGATGCGACTGCTCATTGACGAAAACGGTATGAGCTGGGATGATGCTTGGGAAATTACGACATCCGTTTGCGCTTATACCAACCACACGGTTTTGGCGGAAGCGCTTGAAACGTGGCCCGAAGATTTGATTGCAAGAAGACTTCCCCGTATCTATTCCATCTTGAAGGAAATCAACCGCCGCCTTTGTGAAGACTTGTGGCAAAAGTTCCCTGGTGACTGGGATAAGATTGCAAGAATGGCAATTATGTCCTATAACACGGTAAAGATGGCAAACCTTTCCGTACACGGCTCACATCACGTAAACGGTGTATCAGGCTTGCACAGTGACATTATCAAGGATAGTATTTTCAAGGATTATCACGACTACACGCCGCAAAAGTTCACGAACGTGACGAATGGTATTGCGCATAGACGTTGGCTCAATCAATCCAACCCCGAGCTTTGCGCGCTCTTGGACGAATGCATCGGCACGGGCTACGCAAAGGACGCGTCGAAGCTTGCAGAGTTCTTGAAATATCAAGACGACGACAGCGTTTTGAAGCGCTTGGAAGAAATCAAGCGTTTGAAGAAGCAACAGTTTGCAGAGTTTGCCTATAAAAAACAGGGCTCGTTGATTGACCCGAACAGCTTGTTCGATGTTCAAGCAAAGCGTTTGCACGAATACAAGCGTCAGCTTTTGAACGTGCTTCACGTAATCACCGATTATATCCAACTCAAAGAAAATCCCGATATGCCGATGCAGCCCAAGACGTATATCTTTGCAGCGAAGGCGGCGGCAGGGTACTATATGGCAAAGAAAATTATTAAGCTCATTTGTTTCCTTGCCAAAGATATCAAGAAGAATCCAAAGATTCGCGAAAAGCTGAACGTTGTTTATATGGAAGATTATAACGTGACCATGTCTGAAATGCTCATGCCTGCAACGGAAATCTCGGAGCAAATCTCTCTTGCTGGTAAAGAAGCAAGCGGTACGGGCAACATGAAGTTTATGATTAACGGTGCTTTGACCATCGGTACGTTGGACGGTGCAAACGTTGAAATGAGCGAAAAGGTGGGTATGGACAACATCTTCATCTTCGGCTTAAAGGCTGACGAGGTGAATGAAATTTGGAGAAACGGTTATTCCGCTAGCGTATATTATAACAACGATACGATGTTAAGAAAGGTAGTGGAAGCTTTAATCGTTGGCTTTAACGGCGAATCCTTTGCTGATATCGCAAATTATCTGTTGACGGGCTCTCCGATTGCCGATCCGTATATGTGTATGGCGGATTATCAATCCTACTTGGCTACCCAACAAGAGCTTTCTAAGCTGTACGCAAACGATAAATTCAGTTGGAATCAAAAGGCATTGCGTAATATTGCGGCAGCAGGTTATTTCTCTGCAGATAGAAGCATTCGCGACTACGCTGAAAATATTTGGAATACCAAGCAGTTGCACGACTAAATTTTTTAAATTTACACAAATTATTATAAAATCATTAAAAAGCTGTAATTTTTATTACAGCTTTTTGGTGAGTAAAAGGGCTTTTGTATGTCAATTTCGATTTACTTCAATCCGTTAGACGTTGCTTGTAAAAACTGTATTGGCGCCGTCAAAGAAGGGGATTGCTTACAATTTAATATATTTGCGTTAAAGGAAAAGGAAAGCGTTGTGTTTCCCGCTTGTCAAAAAAGGGAGCTTCTTATTCAAACGCCAAGCCGAGAGGATTGCATAGCACCCATGCAAAACGCGTTC
>JAZORL010000170.1:0-5000 GCA_045656625.1 Candidatus Scatosoma sp.
ATGTCGTTTCTTGCCGCGAAGATGTACTTCTTCATTTTGGGGTTCCACTTTCTCGTCTGATGACCGAAGTGAACGCCTGCTTCTAAGAGCTGCTTCATAGTAATAACTGCCATAATTCAAACCTCCGTTTTTCCTCCCCGCCTTGTGTTGGCTCGTAATGACGTCCGCATGCAAAAAATTTACGGACACGGATTACGCACAATAAGCGAGTGTGAATTTTCAGCCTTTCTATTTTACCATAAAGGAAAAAAGAGCGCAACTTATTTTTACGCGTTTTTTCCATTTTTTCAAGAAAAATCCCACTTTTTATATATTTTATATATAACCTTGCGCCCCTTTCCGCAAAGATACGCAAAAGACGGGCGGTTTCACAAAACCGCCCGTCTTTATTTTCAATAAATTACTCCAATTCTTCCGCTTCGTCCGCGCCTTCAAACTTTTCGTATTGATGGCAAAATTCTGCGAATACCTCGTCTAAAAGCTCTTCGTCTTCCAAGGGTACGAGCATTGCGTCGTCGCCTTCCCCTTCCAAGCCAAAGATAATCACTTCGTCTTCTTCCTCTTCGCATTCCGGCTCTGCCTTTTGGAATACGCAGTACATATTCTTTCTATACTCGATCGTTGCGATATGATACAATTTTTCAATCGTACCATCGTCCGCTTCCAGTTCAAAAATACGGTCTTCTTCGTCGTAAATTTCGTCTTTGATTTCTTCTGCCATTTTCTTTTCCTCCGCTTTTTTGTTTTTCATTTTTTCCCGATTGAGCCAGCTTTCCAAAATATAGGACGCCGCAATCGAATCGATCGTCTTTTTCCGATCGTCACGCTTGATTCCGCCCATAATTTGCGTTTCGCGCGCTTGCATGGTGGTAAACCGCTCGTCTTCAAGCTCAATAGGTAAATCGGTCTTCGTCTTCAACACCTCGATAAAACCGCGCGTCTTTTCCGTTTGAATACTTTCCGTGCCGTCAAAATTGTAGGGAATGCCGCAAACAATCACACCCACGCCCCTATCCTTGGCGATTTTTGCAATTGCTTCCACGTCCTTTTGAAAATTCCCCGTACGGTTGTACGTTTCGCAGGGCATAGCGTATTCGTTAAACGGGTCGGATATTGCGACCCCGATTCGTTTGTTGCCTATATCAAAGGCGATTGCTCTCTTACCGATCATAGCCCTATTATACCACAATCGCCGCGCCTCGTCTATCATTTCGAGCCAACTTTTTTCCTTTCTCGCGTATTTCTTCCCGATTTTTTCACATACTAACCCTAAACGATGGAGGTAAACTTATGGAAAAATTCGTAGTTGGCGTTGCGCTCGGCGTAATCGGAGGCGCATTGCTTACCGCAAACAACTATAAAATGCGTAGATTCGTGAGAAAGAGTCAAGAAGAAGTCCAGGCAAAATTGGACAAATTCATCGACGAAAAAGCAGACGAACTCGAAGAAAGCGCAGAAAACTTAAAGGAAAAAGCGGAAACAGCGTTAGAAAAACGGAAAATGAAGAAAAAAGAACAAAAAGCGGAACCGAAATAAGCGAGAAAGCCGCCCGACGTGCCGTCGGGCGTCTTTCTCTTATGCGTTTTTATCCTTTAACGAGTTTTTTAATTTTTCATTTTCAGCACGCAAACGTACGTTTTCTTCCTTCAATGCCGTCGCCAGCCGATCGTATAACGCATTGATTTCATTTTCCAATCTACGCCGTAAAAAATCCTTATCGGGCAGGGCAGGTACGCGTTCATTCCTCGTTTTTTGCGCTTTTTCCACCTTTTCCGCATCTTGTGTAAGCCCCAACTCTCTTGCCGCCTTCGCAATTCGTTCAGGTTCTTTTTTTAAGGTATTGCGGTACTTATTTTGCAAACGGAGCATCAATTTATCATCCCCCTGCGCAAGGTTAAAAATCGCGCGGCGGACGGACAAGCCCTTACTCTTTTCCTGCAAAATACTCCGAATCGCCGCATCCGTTTCCTCTTCCGTGAACTCGCGGATTTTTTCTACCGATAAACTCGTGCCGTCCAAAAGCTGCACGATTCTCTCGTCCCCCCTCTCGTTTTTCATAAGCGCATAATAGTAATTCCGCACGCTCCCCTTCGCCCTGCCGTACTGCAAGCCGTACGTTTCAAAAAGATAGGTGAGCGTCTTACCCTTGCGCTTGCCCTCGGTGATGTACTTGACGAGTGTTCTCGCTTCTTCTTCCGTGTAGCCATTGATTTTATGCATAATCAAGCCTCCGTACTTTTGATTTTCCGTGCTGATTATTTACTTATTTTTTCCTTTTTATACTTTTCCGCACAAAAAAAGAATAAACTACATTATGAAAGTTTATTTTTTATCTTCTACCCCCTGCGCCCTGCGTGTAAACAACCTCTTTTTCGGCACGACCAACCTCTTTGAACGGTTTGCCGAGCTTTCCTTAAAGGACGGACTTTTTATCGAGTTTGTTCCCGAAGGCAGACAGGCGATTTCCTTCTTTCTCACCGAACAAATCCGTTTTACACCGCCCAAAGGCTGTGAAGTATACCTACTCAAAGACGGGCTTGCCATCTACGCGCGAGATTTCCCCCCAAGCGACTTTACCTTACGTGTAATCGCGCAAGCACGTGAGGGAAATACCCTCGCCACCCTCTTTTCCCAAGGGGAACTTCAACTCTCGATCGAGTGGGATAATCAATTATTCATCGCAACCCTGCCCCCATCATTCACGCATTCCGAGCTATTTTGGGATAGTGGCTTGGTCTTTGTGAAGACTGCCGACCGTTTCGCCGTCTATACGAAAAAAGCCAAACTTCTTTTGTCCGAAAAAGCACTTGCCCTTTCCTTCGAATCGGGCATTTTACGCGCGACCCTGCCTCTATCCGACAACGGCAACCGTTTTGCCGAGTGTGAATGGGCGCTCTCCGAATGGGAAGTCGTTCGCCTAAAATGCACTCTTTCCACAAGCGAACCCGACGGGATTTTCCCCACTCGCTCCCTTGCCTATTCCTTCTTTGAAAGCGTTTTAATCGGGGCAAATTACACCGACTTTCTCACCGATGAATTGATAGACAAAGCGAACTCTTTAATCGATTTTTTAGGGGATTTTGTGGGCATACTCCCTACGGAGCAAGAAAACGTTTGCGGTTTGATACGAAAAAAAGCGGAAAATCTTTTCGAGGCGACGTATTACACCGTAAAAATTGAAAACAACAAAATCACCGACATAACGACATAATTTACCAGGCCGATCCCCTTGACAGCGCCTATTCACATGCTATATAATAATTCCGACAACGGGCAATGCCCATAAAAGGAGTAAGAATATGCAAAAAGTGATTTGTAAAAAGACGTATGATACTAAAACGGCTACCCTTATTAAAAAGGTGACGCACGGGTACTTTGGCGACCCTGCCGGCTACGAGGAAATCCTCTTTCAAACGGAAGGCGGACTTTTCTTCCTGTACGTGAACGGCGGTGTGGATAGTAAATATCCCAAAGAAGACATTATTCGTATGTCGAAAGAAAAAAAGACCGCGTTTTTAGCGGAAAACGCTTAAAACACGGAAAAAGCAAAACCCCTTGCTGTTGCAAGGGGTTTTTATCATTAATATTTCGTCACTTTTACGTAGTTAATTACGATGGGCACCTTGGGCACGTCGAATTTCTTTTCGATATCGAAATGTCCTGCAAATTCATCATCCGAATTTACCGCGATCGATCTCTCTACAACAAAGCTTTCATCTGCGTAATATTCCGCAATATAATCCTTCAAATCTTCTTGGAAATCTTCCAGCGCCCCTTCGTTCTTCAATTTTGCAAAGGTGCAATAAGAAGAGCTCGACGTTTCACCCGTAGACATGGAAATGAAGAATTTCGACGTCGCACTGTTGTATCTATAATCCTTTTCCGCCATCTTATCGTCGGAGTTCTTTTGAATCCAAACGCCCTTCGTTGCCGCAGATTCATATTGAGAAATATCTTCATAGTACATCGTCAACGAACCGAAGCTTTGCTTCAAATTACCGTTCTTTACCTTGAAGCTATTCCCTTCCCAGAATTCGCCGTAAAGAGTGTAGGTAGGCGCAGTTTTTTTGCTGTCCTTCCAAACGCTGTGGGGGAAGGAATCGATATCTTCGTAAGACATAATCGTCTTATAATATTCCTTATATTCCAAGCCGTTTTCTTTGTCTGCCGTCGCAACGTATGCGCCCGTATACATTTTCAACGCAGTTGCGTCGTAATCGTGGATGCAAAGCCCGTCGTAATAGCCGTTTTCCGCAAGCCACATGAAATGCTCTACCGTCTTGGGAGCAATCTTTCTATAAAGCTTATATTTAAGGGTATACGTTTCGCCGTTAAACTCAATTTGCATCTTCACCTCAGGATTGGAGGTTTTGCAAGCGGTAAACGTTCCTGCGCAACCAAACACGCTAATCGCTGCCAATGCGCTACAAGCAATTTTCTTGAAAATCTTTTTAGACATAATCTTTCTCCGTTTTTGCATAATGCTACATTTAATATTTTACCTTTTATTTTGCTTTATGTCAATCTCTTTTTACTATTTTCCACCAATTTTTATTCGTTTTACACAATCATCCAAGATTTTCCGCAAGTATGATAACAAAAAATGGATTGCCGTTCGGCAATCCATCTTTCGTCTGTCAGTCGGTAACTGTAACTTATTTAAGTTCAGCGGTAGCGCCAGCTTCTTTAAGCTTGTTAACGAGTTCTTCAGCATCAGCTTTGGGAGCGTTTTCTTTGATAACGCCCATAGCTTCAACTGCTTTCTTCGCATCAGCAAGACCAAGACCCGTTGCTTCTTTAACAACTTTGATAACAGCGATCTTGTTAGCGCCGATATCTTTAAGAACAACGTCGAATTCCGTCTTTTCTTCTACTGCGGGAGCTGCTTCTGCTGCGCCACCTGCTGCGGGAGCTGCTGCAACTGCTGCGCTTACGCCGAATTCTGCTTCAAGTGCTTTTACAAGTTCGTTCAATTCAAGAACGGTCATAGCTTTTACTTC
>JAZORL010000171.1:0-4126 GCA_045656625.1 Candidatus Scatosoma sp.
GAAAAAGGGGAAACAATCAGGCTTTGTATAACCGCTGAGGAAAATCAAAGTGAAATCCTGTTGTTTTATTCGAAGGACAAAGCGCATTCCGACCCATTGTTTTCTGGATTGACGGTGGAAATGGACGCGGAGCTTGATAAAAAAGCAAACGGCAGAATTTGCGTGGAATTTGTTTTATCCGCGCAACCGCCGAGTTATCAACAAGCGAAGCTTTGCTACGTGTTAGGGGAAGTCGAGAAAGCGAACGATGGCGCTCCGATACAATATCTCCCCTTTCCTGAAAAGAAAAACGGCGTTTACGTTTTTCCGATAACCGAGAACGTAAGCGAAGAAATCGGCGGTCTGGACAACGCATTTTGCAACGTTCGTTTAATAGCGGAAAACGGCGCGCAAATACGTTTTCATTCTTTCAGCTTTTATCGCAAATTGAATTTTGAAGAGGTACGCCAAGAACAAATCAAGCTCGCGAAAAAGCTGGGGGAAAAGTGGGGCGTTACGGCGTTTGTCGGCTTTGAAATTACGGGCGCAGGAAATCATAAAAACGTATTTTCGACAAAAGTACCAGTTATTGATTACGAAGCGGTGAACTATAAAGTGAGCAACGAATACGCAATCGAACACGTAAAAAAGCACGGCGGTATTTTTTCATGGAATCACCCGTTTACGCGGCATAGACATTTGGAAAATAAAGACGAAGCATTTGAAATGGTAGCTTCTGAATTGATAGAAACGCGTGTGTACGGCGCGAGCGTGATAGAAGTAGGATTCCCTATGGGGCGTGATACTTTTGCCGCAAAGGATTATTTACGGCTTTGGGACAGATTATCCGAACAGGGAATTATCATTACAGGCAACGGCGATAGCGACAATCATAGAGCGATTGCGGATTGCTGGACGGAGGGGAATAATTTTTGTTGTTTTGCAGGTTTGTACGACGACGAAGAACCCACCGAGGAAAATTTCGTTAAGGCGTTTTCGCGCGGTTCGCTTTGGGCTGGTAATCCCGTCGTGATGAGAAATTTTACGTTTTGGGCAGGCGACAAACCACAAGGAAGCGTTATTCGCGGGGCGCAAGTATGCGTTGAATTTTCCGCAACGGATATTCAATGCAGTGGTTATGCGTGTTGCATTACGAACGGTGAAGAGATAAAACGCATTCCAATTGAAAATGGAAAAGTATCGGGAGAATGGATTTTAACTTGTGAAAAGAACTGTAATTTTGCAAGGGTGGAAATTTATAACGCCGAAGATATATTGATTGCTTTTTCTAATCCGATTTATTTAGTGGACGAAAATACGGACATTAAGGAGCGAGGGAAATGAGAATATTTGAAACGACTCACGCACAGGTGCTTCCGCAAGAGTATTACAAAAGTGATTTTTCCTTACCTGTCGGGAACGTTTCGCTGACACCCTTAGGGGAAGAGCAAGCAAGGCTTTTGGCGAAGCGGTTGAAGGAATTGAATTTCAAAGGCATAGTATTTTGCTCACCGTATGATAGAACGCTGCAAACGGCAAGCATTATCGCAGAAGAATTAGGCGTGAAAATATTTCCACTTGTATGTTTACGGGAAGTCGTAACCAGAGTGGACGAATATTATCACGGTGAAAAGGCGGAGGAGCTTGTAAAAAACTTTCCTTTGGTGTATTTTGATGAAACGTTCCCGAATGTTTGGTGGAGCGATTCTAAGGAAGATTTGGCTGGCGTAATCGACCGCTTGAAGACGGAACTACAATGTGTTTTATCAAATCTTTCGATCGAAACGGATGTTCTGCTTGTAGGGCATGGGACGACTTCGGTTGCGTTAAGGCATTTGTTTAACGTCAAGAAAAATTTGGATTTTCCTTGGAATTGTCATTTGTCGCTTTTGTATTCGTCTAAGGAAGAAGCGTATGCGAACGATTGCTCGCATCTGCCGCCTGAAAAGCGGACGGAAAACGCTTTGTTTTATACGAAGCAAAATGATAAATTAACGGCATGCGCGGAAGCAGTGCGCTTGTTGCAAAAAGGGGAAGAAAAAAGCCTTCTACATATCGGTGACACGAATTCGGCGGACTATCCCTATTATAAAATTTTAATTGAGATAATAAAACCTGACGTAATCATTCATACGGGCGATTTATCTGATGAACTGAAAGCAGGTAGAATAGACAGCGTTCGTCCGTACTGGAAGAATGCGGCGAAAGATATTTTACTGACGATGAAAAAATCGGGCGCGAGAGTCATTGTGGTTGCAGGCAATAACGATTTGGAAGACGAAGTAAAAACGCTTGCACCGAATGTGGAAATCGTACCGAGAAACTCCGTTTTACAACTATACGGAAAGAGAGTTTGCGTTTGTCATGAGGTTTGGAAAATCGATCCCACGATTGAAGCGGACGTGTATTTATACGGACACGGCTTAACGGGCGAAACTCGAACGAAAGAGGACAACGAGCGTGAGGGAAGACTGTATTTCAATGCGGTTTGGGGCGCGTCTTGGCATAATTTAGAAAGTAATGTACACGTGATTTTGGAAAAATAAAACAAATGAAGTTAGGGAGTTATGTTATATCTTAAAATTACCGATAAAAATAAAGAAATAAAATTTACGGCGCAAGGTAGCGTGATAAAAGAAATATATCAAGGTGAATTCAGCGAAGGCGACGAAATTTATATTCGCTTAGACGGAACGAATACATTTGCTGTTCAGCTTGACGAAAGTTTGCAAGAAAGCTTAATCTATTGCCCGAATAAAAGCTTTACCTTTACTATTCCCAACGCAAGAGAATTAAAAATGGGCTATGCGCCAAATGCGTTTCAAGGCGAAAAACACTTACTTTCCATTCGAGAGGTGGAAGACGAGGGATTTTATGCGACGAGAAATATCGCGTTAAATTCTCACGATTTACGGCGCAAAACGGGCGGTTATCCGCATGCGAACGCAAATTTCGTCACAAGAGAAGAGCCGTGTTTTTACGAGCGCAACGCCATAGACGGTGAAAAGAACAATCAAGGCCACGGCGCGTACCCTTATCATTCGTGGGCAGGGGGAGCAAGAAACGATTTAGAATACACTTTAGACTTTGGCACGGAAGTAGAAGTAGAAAAATTGGTATTCTATCTTCGGGCAGACTTCAAAAAAGAACACGATGGATTACCGCACGATAGCTATTGGAAAATGATAGACGTGCAGTTTGACGACGGAGAGGTGCAAAAATGTTCCTTTGAAATGGACAGGACGACGTTCCCGAACGAAGAGAATGAAAAAGGCATTGAGCTCGTTTTAGAGCAGGCAAAGAAAACAAGAAAAATAAAATTATTCAATTTTACACAAGTGACGGAAATTTTAGGGTTTGCGGCGCTCACGCAAATCGAAGTTTTCGGACAGTACATCAAGGAGGATTTAAGTAAAATGGAAGTAAGACAGGCAAGTAACGCAAAAGACGTAAAACATTACACAACGGAAAGATTGAGAGAGGAATTCCATATTAAAAATCTTTTCACAAAGGACAACGTAAGAATGGTGTATAGCCATATTGATCGTATCATTACCGCAGGACTTATGCCTGTTCGCCAAGTATTAAAGCTTGAAGCAGGCAAAGAACTTGCAGCAGACTATTTCTTACAAAGAAGAGAAATGGGCTGTATCAATATCGGCGGTAAGGGCATCATCACGGTTGACGGCGTAGCTTATGAAATGAATCCTCGCGACGGTATTTATATCGGTATGGGCAATAAGGAAATCACGTTTAAGAGCTGTGATGAAAACGCTCCTGCGAAATTCTATGTTTCTTCCTGCCCTGCGCATACAAGCTATCCTATCGTAAAAATCGACATTACGAAAGCGAAGAAAGTGCCTTGCGGAAGCGTAGAAGAATGTAATAAGCGCGTAATCAATCAGTACATACACCCCGAAGTCATCAAGAGCTGTCAGCTTGCAATGGGCTTGACGCAATTAGAGGTCGGTTCAAACTGGAACACTATGCCTTGTCATACGCACGACAGAAGAATGGAAGTGTATATGTATTTGGATATGGGCGAAAACGACGTAGTATTCCATATGATGGGCGAGCCTACGGAAACTAGACATATTATTATGCATAACGAAGAAGCGGTGATATCGCCGTCTTGGTCTATTCACTC
>JAZORL010000172.1:0-12175 GCA_045656625.1 Candidatus Scatosoma sp.
GTCAAGCTTACGGAAGAAATAGGGCGTATACAACGGACAACGCTCGCGCGAACCGCTGATAATTCAGTGGCCGTGTGTTACTTAGCTCCACCACGCAAAAAAAGGGACGGCTGTTTGCCGTCCCTTGCGTGGTGGAGCTAAGCGGATTCGAACCGCTGGCCTCCTCGTTGCGAACGAGGCGCTCTACCAACTGAGCCATAACCCCAAAGCTTTTTTATTATAGTATATTTTTTATTTCTTGTCAAGAATTTTTTTTGTGTTTCATAAAAAAATAAAACTTTTTTCTGCGAAATAAAAACACGCCGTTCGGCGTGTTTTTAGATTTTTCAAAATTTTACCTTTACTCATTCGAAGTATCGGTAGAGGATTCTTTATTTTCCTCCAATTTCTTACTCGTTTGCGGCGTGTTCGACCAAATTCTAAATAAGGACAAAATCGGCAAAATTACGCCGCCGACAATGTTCCCCAGTACGCACATCAAAAGATATACCACCGCTTTGCCCGAGAAACCAAGGAAATAAATATAGAGGGTGTTTGCAACCGAGTGATCGAATCCACAAAATGCGAAAACGATAATCGGGAACATAACGCCTACAGTCGTAGATAATTTCTTGCGAGGAGCGTAGTTGACTGCGCCAATCGAAAGGGTGATTAAGAAACCGCAAAGGATTGCCGAGCAAAAAGCTTTAAGCGCCCACAAATGTGCGTCAAGTTTTACCGACATAAGTGCTTTTGCTTGGGGTACAACGCTATCCTTTAAGGGGGAATAGTAAACGAGGATTGATGCAACAAGTACGCCGAGCATATTTCCTAAAAAGCATACGGGGAGTTTCCAAAAGTTCTTTGCGCCCATTTCGGGAATATCGGAAATCAAGCCTGTGAAAAGCTTCATTTCAAACATAACGATTGACAAAATCCCTAAAGAGAAGAGTACCGAGCCAACAAGTTTACCCCACGTTTCGTTCCAGTTGCAAGCGAGCAAGAATGCCGTGCCGCCGACGCCAATCATAACGCCCGAGCAGAAGGACATTAAACAAAAAGAAATAAATTGCGCTTTCGTTAATTTTTCAAGTGGTTTCATAACGTACACCTATTCAAAATTTTGGTTTGACAAGCAAACCTATAAGATTATAATGCAAAAACTTGAAAAAATCAAGTCAAAAATGAAAAAATTATAAAATATTCTATATTTTTTATAAAAGGGGAAGAAAAAACCTGCCTTTGCGATACCGCAAAGGCAGGCATACTCTTAAAATGGATCTTCGGGCAATTCAATAATGCTGTCGTTATTGCTCACCGAATTGGAAGGGGAGGACGGTTTATCGTCTTTGCCGCCGCATGCAGCAAACGTCAACGCCATCATTGCGCCGAGTAGTAAAATGAAAATTTTTCGCATAATTCGCTCCTCACTCCTTAATCAAACCTATCTTCAGGCAACTCGATTTTTCCGTCTTCCGAATTGCTCGGCTCGCTTGTTTCAGGAGTTTCGCTTGTAGACTCGTCGGATTCGCTCGATTCGGAGTTTTCCGATTCGTTTGAGGTAGGGGGGTCGGGGGTAGGGTCCTCTGAATTTTCCGTTTCCTCACTTGAATCGTTTTCCGTTGAATCTTCCGTTTCTACGCTCGTTTCGCCTTCGGTCGAGTCATTGTCCGAATTGTCGTTTTCGCTCGTAAATTCGCTCGTTTTAGGCGGTTCACTTGTGGAATTGCTCGAAGTGTTTTCCTTTCCGCAACCAACCGCAAAAAGCACAAGCGTGAAAGCCAAAAGGGGAAGGAGTTTTTTCAAAAAGTTTTTCATAGTGATAGATTAAAAATCGCCAGCAGGATCGCTTGTGCCGTTCGGATTTTCAAACTCATGATCGCCGCCATTGAAGCCGCTCGTCGTAAGAACGTCTTGTTTGCTTAACATAACGAGTTTTACTTGGATTTCTTCATATTGTAATTTCATATTCGTATTCTCCTTTATTCGTTATGCACCAGCGTATGCTTTAGCAGAAACGCCGTAGCGGTAGAGCGCAAGAGCAAGTTCACCCATTGTAGCGTCGCCTTGTTTTGCATACGCATAAGCGTTTACGCTATACGTAAGCGTTTGCATTAATACATCATTATGATAAAGCTTAAACTCGTAGGGAACATCAAAGCCCGTTGCCAAAATACCGTCCGTATAGATCATATTGCCCGTAATTTCAGCTTCTACGCCGTTAATCGTCAACGTAACGTTTTCGGTCGTGTTGATTTTTACGTAGATTTGATTTACGTTATCAAAGTAAACGCCTGCGCCCAAGAAATAAGCAGGATAGCTTGTGATTTCGCCGTTCTTCGTTAAAGTGAAATCCGTAGTATCGGGAGTAGACTCGGATGCTGCACCGAGATTTTCAACGTCGCTCGTTGCAGGCGTTTCATTCGTTTTTTCGTAGAAGTAGTTGTACGCCGCATCACCGTAATAGAGTAAATCGGTAAGGAGTTGTTTAAGTGTGCCGTTTGCGTCGGCTTGTTTTCCGTCAGCAATATTATTTAATTGATTTTGTGCGTATTCTTTTACGCTGTATTCCGCCTTGATGGCAAGAACGGCATCGCCCAATTTAAGCTCTGCGCTAATATTATTCGCCATAAAATGAGGGGGGAGATCCAATGAGAATACGTATCTTCCGTCTACAAGTTTACCGTTCACAGGATCAATCGGGCTCGTTGCGCCTTCAACCGTAAAATACATTTGCGCTCCAGCCAACGCATCGGGCATCGTCACGTAATAATTCATCGTGATATCTTTGCCAATCGTGAGGCTTGCACTGTCGATATTTGCTTCCTTGCTATATACAGAGATAGAGTTCAAACGAACTTGTCCTGCGCAAGTGAAAGTATAGGAATTTACGGATTCATCCAAAACAATGGTGAATACAGTACCATTTTTCGTAACGGTGCCTTCCGTAAGGGAAAGTTCAAGGTTTGTTGCGTGTTCCCCACTCGCAGAATTCAAAACAATTACTTTCATACCAGCCCATTCAATAGTTACGGTAGAGCTTTTATAGAAACGAACAGGGTTAGAATAGTCGCCAATATTGTTACCGCTTCCTCTGTTATTCGTGACAGTAATTCCATTTTCCGTCCAAACTTGCCGATCGTCGGTAAGGCTGGTGCGTTTCGAAGTATCGTCAAAAGTAAGAGTTGCATTAATGGGCTGTGAAATACCGCAGTTGGCACATTTACCGTCCGTGAAGCTGTGCCCAAGAGCGGAAATCGCTTCCGTATAACTATCGGCGCATACTGAACAGGTAAAGGTCTTAATGCCAGCTTCCGTACAGGTCGCAGCCGCTGTGATTTCTTCGCCGTAGGAATGTCCAGTAGCATCTACGTAATTGTCTTTATAAGTATCGCCGCATCCGCAGGTATAGGTGGTGTAGCCTTCTTCCGTACAGGTGGGGGGAGTTACCACGCCTTCATCATAAGCGTGCTCGTGTCCACCTTCCTCGATAATTGGAGTAGCGTAATAAGTAATTGCACCGCCGCTCTTCATATAAATGCTGACGAGAGTCCCCGTTGTAGAGGTGTTTGAGTAGCAATTGAAGATGGGGGTACCATTATTGGGGTTATATCTCCACAAACTACGATTAGAACTATTCGGCGCGGTAATCGTGGCAACACCCTCCGCGGTAATTTCAATTTTCCACGAGCCATTGGCATTATTCTCGGTTTGTGTTTTCAGGTGGTTGCTGCTCGAAGAAGCTGCATAAAGATAGCCGTTTCCAACATTAAAAGCAAACGTGTTTGCAACGGTACCTGCTTCCAAAGTGATGATTTGGACAGTCGTAGTCCAACTAATAGTACCATTATCGTTCTTCGTTATAGCGACGGCTTCTCTGTTGTTGCTTTTTTGATAGGTGCCAAGGGCATAATCAGAGTCGCTTGCTACGATGACGATTTCTTTGCCAACTGCAAGCGTTGCCGCATCGGTAACAAGATTCCAAGTTTCTTCCGCCTCGCCGTCGCTATAAGAGTAGAGTGCATACAACGTAACGTCCGCGTTTACCGTGTATTCATCGCCTGCCTTAAAATAATCGGGGGCGGTAGTCGTATCTTCGTCAAGTTTCTCTTCTATCCAACCTACGAAAGTGTATTTTTGATAATCCTCTGCGGGAGACAATTTCGTAGTGTAGCCTTCTACAACTTCCACGGAAGCTATAGATGCGACTTCATTAGGAACAGCAAAGGTCACGGTGTAAGTGGTTGCAGCTTCCTCATAGAAATAATCGCAATATTGGCAAGTGTAGGTATACGTGGTTTCATTTAACGTTTTTTCAAACGTACAATCAACGGTTTCAGTGGCGCTTTTATTACAAACAGAGCAGGTGCTCGTCATATCGTGCGTTTTGTCGCCATTCGAAACATTTTCATAAGAAAGTGTACAATTTTCCGTTTCGCTAGTGGTTTCGCCACAAGTTTTGCAAATGCCCGTTGCGGTATGTTCATCGCCGTTGCGCTCGTACGTGGGCTCAGCGAAGTTGTGACCAAGAGCAGGGATTTCTGCCTCGCTAACCTTTGCGCCGCAATCGTCACAAGTAACGGTGGTGCTACCAGCTGTGGTACATGTTGCAGCAACGGTAGTAGTCGTTGTGTTTACGTGACCCGTTGCAGGGATTTCCGTTGTGCTAACCGTTTCGCCGCAATCGTCGCAAGTGACGGTGATGCTGCCTGCTGCGGTACACGTCGCATCAACGGTAGTGCTTGTCGTGTTAGTATGTTCGCAAGCAGGCGTATCGGGTTCGCTGCTTGCTTCTTCTACCCATTTATAAAGCGCAATGGCTTTTTGGTCTGTATAAGTACTAGACTTAAAATAACGGAAACGATAATTATTGTTATTCGCATTATAACGAAGTACGGAACTGCCGCTACCGACAATATGAACACTGCCATCATTATTCAGCGAAATCGTATTCGTGTATTTAGTACTAGTGCTAGAATTTAATTTATTGGAATTAGCAGTGTTTCCAATATAATATCCC
This sequence comes from Candidatus Scatosoma sp., assembly GCA_045656625.1. Lineage (GTDB taxonomy): Bacteria > Bacillota > Clostridia > Christensenellales > Borkfalkiaceae > Scatosoma. The sequence continues at coordinate 5,000 of JAZORL010000172.1, forward strand.
TTTGCAGATTTAATGGTGTAATTTGAGCCGGATTTTTCAATTGTAAAGGCAATCGCTTTCATTGCCTCGGTTCCATCAATAGAACCATCTGTGATTGTAACGGCTACGTTATTGTTAGCGGCATCCAACGTCGTTAGAGAGCCATCAAAAGCAACGTTTCCTGCCTCATAAACAATTAAATAATCGCCTGACCAATCGTCGGGGGCAACGGTTACTTTTACAAAGTTGCCCTCCCCTGTCATTGCGGCACTTGCGTCGATTTTGCTTGTAGGGGCTACCCACAACGCCACCGCCAAGAGCATGGAAACGAGCGCGGCAAAGCAAGCCAAGAGCAAAGTTTTCATTCTTTGTTTCGCTTTGTACATAGTTTCTCTCCTTATGTAAATTTTTTTGTAGGATTGATTTTGGTCTAACGAATAGACCAAAACGCAGGCGCGCCTGCGTATGTGTGCATTGATACATATATTATTAGAGAACATTATATAGCAAACTTTTTCGAATGTCAACGGAAAAGTCGGCAAAATTGTAAATTTGCAAACAAAAATTTCATTTTTAGGCAAAAGCAGTTTTTTTCTTCGCAACATCTTGACAGTTTTTTGTCGATATGTTATAATATACGATGGCGTGGTAAAGAGTATCGCGCGATTTAGGAGTCTTACAGTGGAAAAAATTCCTTCTCTTTCAGAGCTTAAAAAACTGAATACGGAAGAGAGTTTGGCGATTGCAAAAACCTTGCGAGAGAAAATCATTGAAACGGTTTCTCAAAACGGGGGGCATTTGGCGTCGAATTTGGGTGTAGTGGAAGCGACGATTGCTTTGCACCAAGTCTTTGATTCACCCAACGACAAAATCGTTTTCGATGTCGGGCATCAATGCTATGCGCACAAGCTTTTGACGGGCAGGGAAGAGGATTTCCATACCTTACGGCAGCATAAAGGAATTTCGGGTTTTACGAATCGTTTTGAAAGCGAACACGATATCGCGAACGAGGGGCATTGCGGTACGTCGATTTCCGTTGCGCTCGGGATTGCCGAGGCGAATAAGTTGCAGGGCAAGGACGATTATGCGATTGCGGTAGTCGGTGACGGCGCATTGACAAACGGCATGATTTACGAAGCTTTGAATAACTGCACGAATAAGGACGTACGATTGATTGTCTTGCTCAACGATAACGAAATGTCGATTTCTAAAAACGTAGGGGGCTTGCATCGTTATTTAACGAAGATCCGCACGAGTAAAAAATATTTCCGTTTGAAGCATAAGACGGATCGGGTTTTCTCGAAAATTCCTTTAATCGGGAAACCGTTGCTCCGCTTTTTCAAATGGATGAAGGACCTTTTCAAGCGGGCATTTGTCAAAAATAATATGTTCGAGGATTTAGGGCTTTCCTATTTAGGCCCTGTGAATGGGCACGACGTGCGTCGTTTGAAATTGGTGTTGGAAGAAGCCAAGAGCAAAGGGAAATGCTGCGTTGTGCATATGCTCACTCAAAAGGGGAAAGGTTATGAGCTTGCGGAAAGCAACCCCGAGCAATACCACTCCACGGGTAAGTTTGACGTGGCGCAGGGTTCGGCGGCTTCGGATAAGATTTCTTATTCCGATTTCGCAGGCGAGTTAATTTGCAAAAAAGCGGCAAACGACCCTACCGTGTGCGCGTTGACTGCGGCGATGTGCGACGGTACGGGGCTTACGAAATTCTCGCAGGAATACCCTGAACGTTTCTTTGACGTCGGGATTGCGGAAGAACACGCCGTCACCTTTGCAAGCGGTTTGGCGTTGAACGGCTTAAAGCCCGTCGTGTTCTTATATTCCACGTTTGCGCAAAGGGTATACGATCAAGTTTTCCACGACGTAGCCTTGCAAAAATTGCCAATGGTCTTTATGTTTGACCGTTGCGGCGTAGTCCCCAACGACGGCATTACCCATCAAGGGATTTTCGATTACGCATTGTTCTCGGCGATTCCGAACGTGAAAATTTATTCACCTGAAACGTATGCGGAAATGGAGAGGGTGTTTGAGTATTCGTTTGCGGACTCTGCCATTTCCATGATTCGCTACCCCAAAGGGGTAGAACGTACGTCTAAGCCTGACGAACCGATGATTTTTGACGAAGAAAACCTGCTGTTTCATACGCAGGGCATAGAAGAAAACAAGTGCGTGATTCTCACCTATGGTAGGATTTCCGCACTGGCTGAAGACGTGTTAAAGGAGCTCAAAACGGACCGTTCTGTCGGTATGATAAAGCTCCTGCAAATTCATCCCTTGAACGGGGACAAGCTCCGCGGGCTTTTGAAGAATGCAAAGTATGTATACGTGCTTGAAGAAATGGAAAAGAGCGGCGGCGTAGGCGAGAAAATCCAAGCGATTTTATGCGAAACAGGCACCCGTGTACGCGTTCATGCGATTGAAGGCTTTGTAGAACATGGCGGATTAGCGCCGCTTTACAAGGAGCTGGGCTTCACCCTCGAAGAGGTGAAGGAAAATATTTTGCATATGCTGTAAGAGATAGAAAAAACCCCGTCAGGCAAGTCCTGACGGGGTTTTGGTATTATTCTTCGTCGAATTTGTTTTCCAAGAAACGGCTTACGTCGTAATTTTGTCTATAAATCAAATAGGTCGTCACGTTCGGTGCGGTGAAGTCTTTCAAAGGAACTTCCTCTAAAACGCCTGCATCAATTTTGTCTTTAATCAACTTATAGGGCAGGAAGGAATAGCCGAGTCCGTTTTCAAGATAGGGCAAAAGCTTAGAGGAGTTATCCACGTCCAAACGGAAAATGTGGTTTCTCGGGAAAAGGGAGCGAATAAAGACGCCTGCTTCCGAAAGGGTGAAATCGCACATTAAATAGGGCAATTTCGCAAGCTGTTCTTTTGTAATCCCGTCGGGATATTCATTCGAGCCTTTTTTGCAAACGAGTGTCACGCGGTCCACGTCGAAAACGTCACAGTTAAACCCGATACGCTTTAAGGGGATTGCCGAGAATACCATATCAAGCATGTTATCCTGCAAATTCTGAATTAAATCGAGCGAATGCCCGAGCATAACCTTAACGCTCGTCACGGTATTGTCTTTCAAGCACTCGTCTACGAGCGGTTTTACGTACGTTTCATAGGTGGCATTAATCGCACCAATTGAGAATTTGCGGCTATGGCTGGAAAGGGCGTTCATTTCTTCAATGGACGTGCTTTGCAATTCAAGGATTCTTTCCGCATAACGCAAGAAAATTTCCCCTGCTTCCGTGAGCTTGACCGTTTTCGAGCCACGAGAGAAAAGCTTTTTTCCGACTTCCTTTTCAAGCTCGCTGATACGGTTGGTCACCGTCGATTGCGCAATGAAAAGCTGTTCCGCAGCCAAAGTGAAGTTTTTTACTTTCGATAAAAAAATAAATGTTTTAAGTTCTTCGGTATTCATTTGAAAAATTGATTATCCTTATCATTTTAATTAATTTTATTATAACGCCTTGAATAAAAAAAATCAAGAGTTAGACAAAAAAAATTTCCCAAAAAACAAACTTTTTTTATTTTTATCGGATATTTCTTCCGCACGATTGACAAACGTAGCGAAAAAAGCTATACTTGAATAGAAAAAAATCTTTTGGACGGAGTTATGAAAGAAACCATACGTGCGCGCATTGCGCAAATTAAAAAGGAACTTGAAAAAGGGAATGCCTACGGGGAAAACGTATTGCTTGTTGCGGCGACGAAAACACAATCGGCGGAAGTGATAAATATGGCGATTGAAGGGGGCGTGGATGCGGTTGCGGAGAACAAGCCCCAAGAATTTCGGGATAAAAATGCATTGCTTTTGCCCTGCGCAAGACATTTTATCGGGCATTTGCAAACGAATAAAATCAAATATTTGCTTGGGAAAATCGAGCTTTATCATTCGTGTGATCGGGACGATTTGGCAAACGAGCTTGCCCGACAGTCAAAAGCCAAAGGGCTGGTTTCCGATATACTTATCCAAATCAATATTGGCGAGGAAGAAAGCAAGGGCGGCTATTCCTACGATAGCGCAAAAGAAGTGTTTGCACGGCTTTCTCAAACGGAAGGGTTGCGTGTGCGTGGGTTCATGGCGATGCTCCCCGAGGCAGGTTCGGAAGAAACCCTCCGTGCGTTGGTGAGAAAAATGCGTGCTTTGTACGATTGGGCAAAAACGCAATCGAGCGATATTTCCTATCTTTCGATGGGGATGAGCGGCGATTACAAGCTGTGCGTAGAAGAGGGAAGCAACGTGATTCGCGTGGGCTCAACGATTTTTGGCGCAAGAGATTATAGTAAGTGAGAAAGGAAGATGAAGGAACAAAAGGAAATGGGCTACGCCCTTGTCACGGGTGCGACGGGCGGACTTGGTAAGGCGTTTGTCAATGCGCTTGCAAAGCGTGGTTATAAACTGCTTTTGACGGGCAGAAGTGAGGAAAAGCTCCTTGCTTTAAAGACGGAACTTTCGCAAAAATTTCCGCAAATTGAGTGTGAAACATACGCTGCAGATTTATCGTTGCAGGGTAGCAGGGACGAGATGAATGAGAAAATAGCGGCAAGCGGGAAGAAAATTTCTTTGCTCGCCAACGTCGCCGGTGCGGATATACAAAAGGGGTTGGAAACTTATACGCAAGAGAAAATTTCCTTTCAATGTCGAGTCAATTTTGAGGCGGCGGTTGCCCTTTCGAAATTCGCAATCGACAATCGGGCGGAAACGCTACAAATCGTCAACGTTTCTTCCGTTTCGGGTATTTACCCGATGCCGTATTTCGCGATTTACAGCGCGGCAAAAGGTGCGCTTACTTCCTTCTCGCAGTCTTTGCGTGCGGAAATGAAAGGAAAGGGCGTGAAGGTGACGGTCGTTTTGCCTGGCGCAATGCCGACGAGGTCGGATATCAAAGAGCAAATCCAAGGTCAAGGACTTTGGGGGAAGATGGCGGCAAAATCCCCTGAATCGGTTGCAAAAGCTTCGCTTAAAGCGGTCGCAAAGAATAAACGCAAGGTAATCGTCGGTTTTTGGAACAAAGTAATGCGCGTGGGAACGTGTTGGATGCCAACCTCTTGGCGACTCGCCTTTATCGCTCGAAGATGGAGCAAAATTAGCAAGGATGCGTTTTAATCAATAGAGAAACGCCTTTCTCGGTGACGGGAAGGGCGTTTACATTTATGTAAAATAGTGAAATTTCCGTGAAGAATCGCCATTTTAGGTGCTCAAATCCTTGACAAGGCTTGTATTTTTATGTATAATCGATTTAATACATTAAAATTTATTGTTTAATCGAAAAAATAAAACGTGAGGTGAGAGTATGATTGAATTTAACCCCATGAGTAATTTGTTGGAGCAGGATCAGTATAAATATAACTTGCAAGACGTTGAAAAACCCAACTTGTTCCGTGACATTTATCCCTACGACGAAGTGCCGAAAACTTCGTTTAACCATCGCCGTGTGCCGATGAATATGCCCAAAGATATTTGGATTACCGACACGACCTTCCGTGACGGTCAGCAATCGCGTGCACCCTATACGGCAAAGCAAATCGTCGATATTTATAAGATGATCGCAAGGCTGGGTGGCCCGAAAGGGATTATTCGTCAAAGTGAATTTTTCGTTTATACGAAAAAGGACAGAGAGGCGTTAGAGCAATGTATGGCGCTTGGCTATAAGTTCCCTGAAATTACTACGTGGATTCGTGCGAAGAAAGAGGACTTTGAGCTCGTGCATAATATCGGGATTAAAGAAACGGGGATTTTGGTTAGCTGTTCCGATTATCACATTTTCAAGAAATTGAATATGACGAGAAAACAGGCGTACGATCATTATCTTGGCGTAGTAAAGCAAGCTTTTGAGGCGGGGATTTCCCCTCGTTGCCATTTGGAGGATTTGACGAGAGCGGATTTGTATGGTTTTGTCGTACCCTTCGTAAACGCGCTTGTGGAACTTTCCAAGGAAGCGAATATTCCCGTCAAAATCCGTATGTGCGATACGATGGGCTACGGCGTACCTTTCACGGGCGCTGCTCCCCCCAGAAGCGTTCCTGGTTTGGTTTACGCATTGCATCACTATTCCGACGTTACGTCCGAAATGCTCGAATGGCATGGGCATAACGATTTCTATATGGGCGTTGCGAATGCGGTAAGCGCATGGCTTTTCGGCGCGAGTGGTGTAAACTGTTCCTTGCTTGGTATCGGGGAAAGAACGGGGAACGTGCCTGTTGAAGCGATGGTTATGCAATACGCATCGTTGCGTGGTACGCTTGACGGTATGGATACGACGGCGATTACGGATATTGCCGAATATTTCGAAAAGGAACTTGGCTACGACATTCCGCCCATGACGCCTTTCGTCGGTAGTGCGTTTAACTTGACGAGAGCAGGTATTCACGCAGATGGTATGATGAAGGACGCGGAAATCTATAACATTTTCGATACGGAAAAGATTTTGAATCGACCTGCAGAGGTTTCGATTTCTAACACGTCGGGTTTGGCAGGTATTTCCTATTGGGTAAACAAGCATTTCAAGCTTCCCGAGGAAAGAATGGTCGGGAAACAAGATTGGCTTGTAAAGACGCTGAAAGAGGAAATTGACGCATTGTATGCGGACGGCAGAACGACGGTTATGGGCGAGGAAGAATTGGAGACGCTTGTGAAGAAGTACGTTCACGACGAACGCAGTAGCTTGCGCGGCTTAAACATTTAAGCGAAAGGAGAGAATATGGGTTATACAATCGCGCAAAAAATTATAAAAAACCACCTTGTTTGTGGGGAAATGGTTGCGGGGAAGGAAATCGGACTTCGCATCGCGCAAACGCTCACGCAGGACGCAACGGGTACGATGGCGTACTTACAGTTCGAAGCGATGGGGATTGATCGCGTAAAGACGGAGCTTTCCGTGGCGTATATCGACCACAATACCTTGCAAGCGGGCTTTGAGAATGCTGACGATCATCGTTATATTCAAACGGTGACGAAAAAGCATGGTATTCGCTTTTCTCGTCCAGGGAACGGCATTTGCCATCAAGTGCATTTGGAGCGTTTTTCCAAGCCTGGTAAAACCTTGATTGGTTCGGATAGTCACACGCCTACGGCTGGCGGTATTGGTATGCTCGGTATGGGCGCAGGCGGTAAATTCGGGCAGGGAAACTACGAGTTTTCAGGCGGTTTGCACGGCGTTGGCGCATCTGTCACCAACGCGCTTT
>JAZORL010000173.1:0-2146 GCA_045656625.1 Candidatus Scatosoma sp.
GAATAACGTATTCCGCATACGGAAGCATTGACGAATGGAGTACATTTTCAAGCGGTTCTACGAACAATTGACCAGTAGGCTCGATTTTCTCGGGCTCTTGCTTTTTATTTCTCGCCATCTTCGTCCCCCCTCTTCGTCGTTTTTTCTATCTTGTCGATAAAGGTATCGCGCTTATTGAAATTCGCGTATTTTGCAAGGAATTCCTTTCTACCCTCTACCTTGTCGCCCATAAGCGTCGTAATCATACGCTCCGCTTTTGCAGCATCTTCTACCGTGACTTGCGTTAAGTTTCTCGTTGCAGGATTGAGAGTCGTTTCCCAAAGCTGCTCCATACTCATTTCGCCAAGACCTTTGTAGCGTTGAATTTGATACCCCTTACCAATCTTCTCAATTTTTTCATCGAGTTCTTTATCATCGTAAGCGTATTCAACCTTATCGCCCTTATAAACCTTATACAAAGGCGGCATACCGATATATACGTAGCCTGCGTTTACCAAATCACGCATATAACGGAAGAAGAAGGTAAGCAAAATACAACGAATATGCATACCGTCTTGGTCGGCATCGGAAAGAATAATTACTTTATGATAATTGCTCTTTTCAAGCTTGAAATCAGGATCGATACCCGCCCCGATTGCGCTAATCATTGTACGGATTTCTTCGTTTTCAAGAATTTGCGAAAGCTTTTTCTTTTCAACGTTCAACGGTTTACCGCGAAGGGGCAAAATCGATTGATAATGTCTATCTCTACCCTGCTTTGCAGTACCGCCAGCCGAGTCCCCTTCGACAATGAAAAGCTCGTTATTTTCAGGTTTCTTACCCGAACAGCCAGCAAGTTTCCCAATCAACGTCAAACCGTTGATTTTGTTTGTTTTACGAATATTATCCTTCGCTTCTTTTGCCGCAATACGAGATTTCGCCGCGCCTTGCGCCTTTTTGATAATTTCTTCCATGGTCTTTTTATAACCACGGACGTTTCTAAATGCGTTAAAGCCTTCAATCACGGCACTTTCTACCGCAGGACGGGCTTCGGTGTTGCCAAGCTTCGTTTTCGTTTGACCTTCAAATTGCACCACTGCCAATTTAACGGAAAGAACGACCGCCAAACCTTCGCCAAAATCGTCGCCTTGGAAATTCGGGTCTTTATCCTTCAAGAAACCGTTGCTTCTTGCAAACTCGTTCAAGACTCTCGTCAACCCCGAATGGAAGCCCATTTCGTGATAACCACCTTCGGGCGTAGGAATATTGTTGACAAACGAGAACATTTTTTCTCTATAACCATTATAATGCTGAATGGCAAATTCGACTTGGATATCGTTCTTTACCGTCGAATAATAAATCGGCTGCGCATAGAGTTTTTTCTCGCTATCATTCAAGCTTTTCACGTAATCGGAAATACCGCCGTCAAACTTAAACGTCACACGGTACGGCTCGCTTTCCAAAGCAAGCTCGTCCACTTCGCCAAAAAGAGAAAGCTGACCATCTTGCGCCACGTCGAATAAATCCTGCGGTTCGGCAGTTTCCGTTGCGCTTTCTGTAGCATTTTCTTCTACGTTGTCACCATCAGCCGCACTTTCTTCACTTTCGCCCAAGAACATTTTCGTGCGCTTTGCTTCCGCCATCGTAATGCGCTCGTCAATAAAGGTGATTTCCACTCCTTTATTCAAGAATGCGAGCTGGCGAAGACGTTCTTCGACCGTATCCATATCAAATTCCGTTTCGGAAAAGACGGTTGCATCTGGCTTAAAACGAATAAACGAGCCCTGTCTATTCGTGCGCACGCCCGTATCTTCCAAAGGTCCATCGGGAATCCCCGATTCCACCTTCTTCTTGCGCGCGTTAAATTTAGAGTGGAAACTCATTTTATAAACACGCTTATTTCTATATACTTCAACGTTCAACCATTCGGACAATGCGTTTGTGACCGACGCACCTACGCCGTGCAAACCGCCTGAATATTCATAGTTCCCTTGACCGAATTTACCGCCAGCGTGCAACTTCGTGAAAACAAGCTGAACACCCGAAACTCGAGCTTAAGGGCGGAGCAAGATATAAAAATATTCATGATGTAAAGGAGTTAAGTATTGCGATTTATCAAGGGGAGGCTGAACAACTTGGCGGTAAAGGCGTTCGATCTACTTTCAAG
>JAZORL010000174.1:0-19632 GCA_045656625.1 Candidatus Scatosoma sp.
CCTATTAAAGCTTATACCAATAATAGCTGCAGTAAGTTTCTTTGAAATACGTTGCATTGGTGGACGAATTCGTTACGCTTGTACTTGTACCGCCCGAATTTGAACTACTCGTCGTTCGATACCAAGTAGAAGTGTCCTTAAAAGTTATACTCGTCAAGCTATCGCAAGAATAGAATGCAGAAGAACCAATGCTCGTCACGCTGTCCCCAATCACCACGCTCTTCAAGCTACTGCAATTACGGAACGCATAAGAACCAATCGAAGTCACGCTGTCACCGATTACTACGCTCGTCAAGCGATTGCCATTATAGAACGCATATTTATAAATTTCCGTAATATAGGAAGGGAGCACCAAATCTGTTTCCATTCCGTTATATCCTACTAAAATCTTGTCAGCTCCATCCGTATAAATAATATAGCCGTTATCATTCGTCAATTGACTTTCCGTTATACCGCTATCACTATTATATACCGCCAAAGCATAATATCCCACGTAGCCGTTAGACGAAGAACCTTTCGTTACCGTGATATGCGTAGATTTGTTTACGACTTCTACAAGTTTATCGCAATCATAGAACGCACCTTCATCAATCGAAGTCACGCTGTCCCCAATCACCACGTTCCTCAAGCCATTGCAATCATAGAACGCATAAGAACCAATCGAAGTGACGCTGTCGGGAATAGTTATGCTCGTCAAACTACTGCAATATCCGAACGCACCATCACCAATCGAAGTCACGCTATCAGGAATTTCTATATTCGTCAATCTATAGCAATCTTCGAATGCACCATTACCAATCGAAGTCACGCTGTCGGGGATTTCCACGCTCGTCAAGCTACGGCAATTCCAGAACGCAGAAGAACCAATCAAAGTTACGCTGTCCCCAATCACCACGCTCGTCAAGCTACTGCAATTACGGAATGCAGAACTACTGATTTTTTCACCTGTAACAGCGACTTGTTTTAAGGAAGTGGGGATATAGTAATGATAATATGTATCCTCGCTCGAATATTGATATATTGCTCCGTTTATGGTAGAACTTGATGAGCTTGTCGTATAACCGAAAATATAGCCAAATACTGCTTGATAACCCGTTGCGTCCTTTGTTTTGCCGACAAAAGGAATCGTCATTTCCGTCAAGCTACTGCAATTTCGGAACACAGAATCGCCAATCGAAGTGACGCCGTTGCCAATTTCAACGCTCTTCAAGCTACTGCAATCACGGAACGCAGAATCGCCAATCGAAGTCACGCTGTCGCCAATTTCGACGCTCCTCAAGCTACTGCAATAAGCGAACGCCAAACCACCAATCGAAGTGACGCTGTCCCCGATTACCACGCTTGTCAAGCTACTGGAACTATAGAAGGCAAAGCCATCGATTGAGGTCACATCTTTACCATTATAAAAACCTATTACAACATCCGTTAGAGTAGAAGAGTTACAGCCATATACTTTATACGTGCCGTCCCCATTCTGAAAATATTTCAATCCAGCAGAACTTTCTGGCAATCCACAACCTAAACAACGGCCATTGTTGCCTTCTGCATTATGCTGCATGGAGATTTCTTCACATTCGGTATAATCGCAACGGGAACAGCTCTTATATGCATCCCAACCAATTTCAAGACAGGTAACTGCTTGGGCTTCATGGTAAATATAATCGTGCCCCGTTGCAGAGATTTCGTTATACGTGGAGTAATCGCAACCTTCTCTTTCGCAGGTTACATATTCTTCCCAACCAATCTCCGTACAGGTGGGCGCTTGCGCTTCGTGCGTTTTCTCGTCGTGACCGAGCGCAGGGATTATTTCCGTATAGCTTGCCGTTTTACAAACCGTACAAGTATAAGTCTTTTCGCCTTCGCTTGTGCAGGTGGGAGCTTTGGTTTCCTTCCCTTCATCCCAAGTATGTACCCCTGTCGCAGGGAGTTCTTTATAAGTCGAATACTCGCAACCTTCTCTTTCGCAAGTTACGTATTCTTCCCAACCTATTTCCGTGCAGGTAGGCGCTTTTGCAATATTTCTTACTTTGTCGTGACCAAGTGCGGGAATTTCCTTGTACGTCGAATAATCGCAGCCATCTCTTGCGCAGTCCGCATAAGCGTCCCAACCCATTTCCGTGCAGGTAGGTGCTTGAGAATTATGTACTTCGATATCGTGCGCAAGCGCATCAATACTTTCCGTATATATTGCCGTTTTACAAACCGTACAAGTATAGGTTGTTACACCCGCTTTCGTGCATGTCGGGGGGGTGGTTTCCTTACCTTCATCCAAGATATGCACGCCCGTCGCAGGGATTTCATTATACGTGGAATAATCACAGCCTTCTCTTTCACAGGTAACGTATTCTTCCCAACCGATTTCCGTGCAAGTGGGAACTTTTGCTTCGTGGGTTTCCTCGTCGTGACCGAGCGCAGGAATTTCTTCCGTGTAGAAATCTTCACATTCGCACGTATAGGTTATCAAGCCTGCTTCCGTGCAAGTAGCTTCCTTGCGCGCTGTTTCTAAATATTCGTGCGTGTGTTTTGCACCGCCGCCGCAAGCGGAAAAAGCCGCGCTCATCAAACAAGCGCAAAGCCCCGTCAATATGGAAACCACTATCTTCTTTTTCATAGGAATACTCCACGAAACGTTTCGTTATTATTTTCATTTTACCACGATTTTCCGCTTTCGTCAATAGCATTTTTATATTTCATATAAAAAATCCAATTTTCACGGCGTCGACAAAAGAAATACGCCGCGACGGCAATTTGCCGCCGCGGAGGGGTTTTATTCCGTTCATTAAACGATTTTTGCGCCTACACCTTGCAAGATTTCCACCGCTTTTTGAGGGTTGCCCGTCTTAAAGGCAATCTTTGCGTGGCCGTCCGCACCTGCGTACGAATACATATATTCCACGTTCACGCCCCCTTCGCCAAGCGCAATCAAAAGATCGGAAAGCGCACCTGCTTTATCGGGTACTTCCAAGCCCACAAGCTCTACTTCCGAAGAAAGATAGCCCGCCGCACGAAGTGCGTTCAATGCGCTCGCATTATCTTCCGTGATAATACGCAAAATACCAAAATCCTTCGTGTCCGCAATCGACAAAGCAAGCAAGTTCACCCCCGCTTCCTTCAATACCTTGCAGCAACCGCTCGCTTGACCTTCTTTGTTTTCCAAAAATACTGCGATTTGTTTAATCATCTCGTTTTCACTCCTTATACCTTGGAATTATAATTTACGACGGTCGGTCACACGCTTTGCTTTGCCTTCGCTACGCGCTACCGTTCCGGGGGGAACAAGGGTAATCTTCGCACTTACCGACAATGCGGACGTCATATCGGATGCAAGCTTCTTGCGGATTTCTTCTACGTGCGCGACTTCGTCAATCGAGACGGACGGCGAAAGCTCTACGACGATTTCCATCGTATCGAGGTTGTTGACACGGTCCACGTTGATATGATAATGAGGCTGAATGTCCGCATTCTTCAAAAGTACGCTTTCGATTTGCGAAGGGAATACGTTTACCCCACGAATGATTAACATATCGTCGCTTCTGCCCGTAATCTTGCTGAGTCTCACCGACGTTCTTCCGCAAGGGCAAGGGCTGTTATCCAAGCTCGCAATATCCCTCGTTCTATAACGAAGCAAGGGCATACCCTCTTTCGTGAGCGTCGTAATAACGAGTTCGCCCGATTCCCCGTAAGGCAACGGTTCAAGCGTATCCACGTCCACGATTTCGGGGTAGAAATGGTCGTCTTGGAAGTGCATACCCGTTTTATGTTCGCATTCACACGCAACGCCAGGCCCTGCAATTTCGCTCAAACCGTAAATATCGCATGCACGAAGCCCGAGTCTTCTTTCGATATCCTCACGCATACCTTCCGACCAAGCCTCTGCGCCGAATACGCCACCTTTGAGCTTGATATCTACGCCCGGCTTTAAGCCCATTTTTTCCATTTCTTCCGCAAGATAAATGATGTACGAAGGGGTACAGCAAATGATATCCGCGCCGAAATCGGTCAAGAGCTGGATTTGCTTTTGGGTGTTCCCTGCCGATGCAGGTACAACGCACGCGCCGAGCTTTTCGCCGCCGTAATGCATACCAAGACCGCCCGTAAACAATCCGTAGCCATACGCAACGTGGATGATACTTTCCTCGTCCGCACCTGCCATCACGAGCGAACGAGCCGCACATTCACCCCAAACGTTGATATCGTTCATCGTGTAGCCTGCAACGGTAAGCTTGCCTGTCGTTGCGCTCGATGCATGCAAACGCACGAGGTCTTTTCTCGGACGAGCCATCATACCAAACGGATACGCATCACGCAAATCCTGCTTTACAGTGAAAGGAAGCTTATAAATATCGTCAATCGACTTGATATCTTCCGGTTTCAACTTCATTGCATCCATCTTCGCACGATAGGGCTTTTGGTTTTCGTACACGTACTTGACCATCTTCACCAACCGTTCGGACTGCAACGCCTTCTTTTGGTCTACACTCATCGTTTCAAGTTCTTTTTGGAAATATTGCATATTCTATATTCCTTTGTCGCAGTTTTCTCCTGCGGCCGCCGTTCATCGCGACATAAAATTATTGCTGATTTAGCAGGTTCAACGCATACCTGCCCCCTTCATTTCACGTTAAACACGTTCAAAACCAAGCTCAAACGCCTTCAAATTCAATTCACGGAATTTCGGGGGTACACACGCTGCGACCGCTTCCGTCATCACCTGTTTGTCAAAGCCGAACAGCTTGCAAAGCGCACCGAGCATAACGATATTCGCCGCCTTTGCGCTGCCTGCTTCGAGCGCCCAAGCCTGCGCTTGAATGAAATAAACGTTTTTATTCTCCGCCTGCATTTTTTCCTTCAAGCCAGAGGGATATTCCGCCGCCCCTAAAATGCAGGGCATAGGAAGAATTTTCTCTTCGTTGACAAGCAAAATGCCGTCCTTTTTCAAATAATGCTTTACGCGCGCCGCTTCCAGCGTTTCAAACGCAATAATCATATCGGCGCTGCCTTCCCATACGACGGGCGAATAAATTTTATCCCCGATGCGCACGTGCGTGACTACGCTACCGCCACGCTGACTCATACCATGGATTTCGGAAAGCTTACAATCCTTTCCAAGGAGCATCGCATATTTTCCAAGCACACGGCTTGCGAGCAACGTCCCTTGTCCGCCTACGCCGGCTATCAAAATATTCATCATATTACACGCCCTCCTTTTGCAAACAGTGGAACGGGCAAACCTTCGCACAAACCTCACAGCCCGTGCATTGAATCGGGTCGATTACAATCCCGTCCTTACCCATACTAATAGCAGGACAACCGAGTTTCATGCAAATACCACAGCTTCTGCAACCATCCACCTTCACTATCGGTTTGGGCGATTTATCGAGCAAAGCGCAAGGTCTTTGTGCGATGATAACGCTCACTTCCTTGGATGCAGTTGCAGCTTTAACCGCTTGTTCTACCGCTTTCACGTCGTATGCGTCCACGATTTGCAAATCCTTCACGCCACAAGCTTTGACAAGCTCGTCAAGCAAAACCACGGGGGCAGGTTCGCCTTTCAGGTTCTTACCCGTTGCAGGGTGCTGTTGATGCCCCGTCATACCCGTCGTGGAGTTATCCAAAATCATCAGCGTGATACCGCTCTCGTTGTATACCGCGTTAATAAGCCCCGTCACGCCGCTATGTAAGAAGGTGGAATCCCCGATCACCGCTACGTTATGGCTCTCGCCGTCCGTGGCCTTTTTGAACCCGTGCGCCATACCGACGGATGCGCCCATACAAACGCAGGTATCCACCGCCGAAAGGGGCGCGACTGCGCCAAGCGTATAACAACCGATATCGCCGTTGACGGTGCATTTTAATTTATTCAATACGTAGAACACGCCACGGTGCGGACAGCCAGCGCACATTACGGGCGGGCGCATAGGAACTTTTTCCGCTTCCGCTGTGCCGTCGTAAGGCATGCCAAACGCTTGCAAAATCTTCGGCACGGAAATCTCACCCTGCAACGAGAAAATCTCTTTCCCCTTGCAAGCAATCCCCGCCGCCTTTAACGTATCTTCGATAAACGGCTCTAATTCTTCAATCACGTAAAGTTCCTTCACGCGCTTGGAAAATTCCAAAATGGCAGGGACAGGTACGGGATGAACCATACCAACCTTGTAAACGTTGGCGTTCGGCAACGCCTCTTTGACATACTCGTACACTACGCCCGAGCATACTACGCCGATCTCGTTTTCGCTCGTGTACTCCGCTCTATTTGCTATGCTGCCGCAAGAATATGCCACCAAATCATTGTCACGTTGCTCCACAAATACGTGTCTTTTAATCGCATTTGCCGGCATCATTACGTATTTTCCAATCGCCTTTTCATACTTTTTCAAAGGCTGTTCTTCTCTTTCGCAAAGCTCCACCATACCGTGCGAGTGCGCAACACGGGTCGTTTCACGCACAATCACGGGCGTATCGAATTTTTCGCTGATTTCATAAGCGAGCTTGACGAATTCCTTTCCCTCGTTTGCGTCCGAAGGTTCGAGCATCGGTATGTGCGCACTTCTTGCATAATAACGGCTATCCTGCTCGTTTTGGGAAGAGTGCATACCTGGATCGTCCGCAACGACGATCACAAGCCCTGCATTCACGCCCGTATACGCCGCCGTAAAAAGCGGATCCGCCGCCACGTTCAAGCCCACGTGCTTCATACACGCCATACTTCTTGCACCGGCTACCGCCGACCCAATCGCCACTTCCAACGCCACCTTTTCATTGGGCGCCCATTCCGCATACACACCTTCGTGCTTTACGAAATTTTCCGCAATTTCCGTACTCGGCGTACCAGGGTAAGCGGAAAGCACCTTTACCCCTGCTTCATACGCGCCGCGCGCAATCGCTTTGTTCGTCAACATTAATTCTTTCATCTTATTTTCTCTCTTCTTCGTATTTCTTTTTAAGTTCTTCCTTGTCCACGTCCTTGACAAAGCCGTTGAAATGGCACACGCAAACAATCTGCTCCCACTCATCGCGGATAAGCACTTCCGAAACGGTGTTATGCCCGACTCGTACGGTTTCCGTCGCCGTCGCCGTAATATACTTCGTCACCGCAGGGCGTATATAAGTGATTTGCCCTGCCTGCGTCACCGACTTGGGATGCAAAAAATTCGCATGCACGGCAAAGGCAAAATCGGCAATCGTGTACAGCATACCACCCTGCACGCTCCCGTTTGCGTTCAAATGCTCCGCTCCAATTTTCGCTCTTGCGACCGCTTTTTCTTCGGTGACTTCCATAAGCTCAATCCCCGAAAGCTTGACGTAGCCGTCCTTTTCGAAAATTTTTACGAGCAATTCTTTGTCCGTCATTATACCGCTCCAAAAAATTATGATTGTAATAATTATAGCACACGCGCACGCGAATTGTCAATGATTCAAATAAAAAAAGCCTGTTTGAAACAGGCTTTTTTATGCGTTTTTTCGATTACAGCAACGTTTTCACAAACGCGTAGCTTTCCACGAGCAAGGAGCTCTTTCCGTCTTCCGACCAAGTCCCCATACGTTCAAAGGTGTAAGGCCCTACACTGAAATCTTCCTGTTCACGAGTATGGAAAGCGCCGAGCAAGTTTCTATTCCCCACCGTCAACGTGATTTCCAGTTCGTTTTCGCCCTTTACAAGATAGTTGGACAAATCAAGCTTATAGCCGAACATCAATTTATCCACGTACTTGCCATTGACCTTCACTTCCAGCATTTGGAAACGTTTGTCAAGCACGAGCGCCGCATTCGTATCCTCTACGCATACCGTTTGTTTGAGCACGATATCGCCCGAGAAGAAGGGATACCCTTCCTCAATCAGCGAGGAAATTTCCTTCTTTTGCTTACCGATACGGAAGTTTTTGCCGAGCACAACGTTGTACGCATTGCCCTTTTCAAACTCACCAAATACGCCGAAATCACCTTTAAGATATACTGCTTCGACGTCCGAATCGTAGGCAAGGCAGTTCTTCAAGCTTTCCGTCACGTTTTCGCCAAAGAGCGCATAATAGACTTGTTCGCTTTGGAAATAGTTCATCACAATCAACACTTCATTCGTGCCTTCGTGCAAATATTTTGCCACGTCGTACTTATAAAGCGCCTTTTCCACGTCGGACGAGCCGCAACGCTCCACCTTTACGCCGTTAATAGAAACCTCTAACGTGTTGGTGTCTTCCGCAAGCAGTACACACTTCGTCGGAACGTCGTCCACCGTGAACTCGTATTTAAGATACAGCTTTCCTTCGTATCTGCGTTTGAGCATTTCGTTGAATACGCCCATGTGATGCCAAGGCTCGCTATAATTTACGCCGTCCGTCGAGAAACGCACGAAATCGAGCGTGATATAGTTTTCAGGCGCAGCGCCAACGGTGAAGTTTTCGCCAAGCTTCAATTCTTTCAATTCCTTTTTCGCTACGGGCTCGTCATTGCAAAGGTAAAGAAGATAGGATTGACCTTTATCGAAATGGAACTTTTGCCCAACCGTCGTAAATTCGTCCTTCAAGATATCGTATGAGGAGTATGCCGTCGCACCCTTTGCGATAATTTCCACGTTCGCTTCTTCGCCAAGGTTGACTACGTAAATGAGCGTTTTGCCGTCCTCATCCTTTCTCATCACCGAACGGATATCGCCGAATTCACCACGGATTACATAGGGCTGTGCCGCCGCAATTTCTTCCCACGTGACGTTGCTCGAAAGATAGGAATAATCGTACTCTTCCCCTTCCAAATACGTAGGCTTTTCGTCCGTCAACAAGACCCTGCCCCCTACATTTACAAATTCACGGAGCAATTTTTCCGTCGTTTTATCCATCGTGTAAATCTTCGGAAGTACGAGATATTCGTACGCGCAGTTGCCCAAAACAAGCTTCTTGCCTTCGACCTTACCGTACTTTGCAAGCAAGGTTTCGTCGATGAAATGATGAGAAATTTGGTCTTTGGCGAGCTTTGCCGCAAGCGCCAAGAATGCGTCTTCCAATTCCCCGATGTCGTGTCTTTCCGTTTCGCGTTTATAGTTCAAATAGGTACTGCGAATCGGGTGCAACACGCCCACGTTCGCAAATTCCCTGCTCTCTGCCAAAATCTTGCCGAGCACCGAGAAATAATCGTTGAACTGCTTAAAGTTTTTCTTCACCCAAGGATTTACGCTCGAATAGTGCGCCGGATAATCACGTTTTCTTTGACCGTGCTCCGCATAGGGAAGAAGGTGCTGACACATCAAGTTTACACCCGCTACGTATTGACACTCCGCAATCATTTTAAGCTCCAACGGGGTGACGTCCCAACCGCAACAGCCGTACGTTTCCGTGATAACCTGCTTTTTACCAAGCTGTTCGCTAACAGAGGACACCTGCTTGGGGGCGATTTCGCCTGCAATCCATCTGCCAAGATAGTCAATACCAGGAATATGCTCGTATTCATAGAAGGGCATACAGCCGCCGCAACACCACATTTGTCCGCCAAGAGAGGTTTCTTCTACGTAATGTCCCGTAAGCTTATAACCGTTTTCATCGCACCAATCGTAGATTTTTTTGCCAAAGTTTTTCAGCATCAAATCCTGCATCGCTTTCCAATACTTATAACGGAAAGCACGATACCCTTCCTTTTCCACAAACAAAAGACCAAGACCATCGAGAATATCTTCCCCATGCTCTTCCTTAAAATAAGGCGCAAGGACTTTCGTATAAGGCGTACCCCAACGATAATATTGCGGTTCGTCCGTGAAGAAACCTTTGAGGGAATAGGTATCTCTCTTTTTATATTCTTCGTGCGTCATCGCAATGAATTGATCCACCACTTCGCCATTCAAAACGTCCGCCGTAGAGGCAGCATAATGCTGATATACGTTTAAGCAATTTTCGCAAGGCTCGTTGATTCGTCTCAACCCTGCCCCGCTCATATCATACGAAACAAGCGCTTTTTCATCGTATTTTCCGATGGAAAAAGTCAAGTATCTATCATGGTTTTCGATATCTTCCAAGAGCTTACCGCCCACAAAACCGCTCGGCCAACCATTCTCGTCGTATGCATAAGCTTCCATGCCGAGTTCTTCTGCTTTTTCCGAGCAAGCTTTGATACAATCAAACCACTTTTCGCCAAGGTACTCCGTTTTCAAACCACCGCGCGCGTGCATGAAAAAGCCGCCGACGCCGTTTTCGTTCATCCATTCGACCTGTTCAACAAGCCCTTGCGCATCCAACTCGTCGTTCCAAGACCAGAATGGTATACATTGATATTTCTTTTCCGTTTCTCTCATAATTTGAATTCCTTTTATTTTTTATTTCTAAAAAACAAAACGGCGCACGCGGCGCAAAAATCGCACCGCGAACACGTCGTCTTACGGTATTAAAGTAAATAGAAGGGCATTTCGCCGCCAAGCTCTACGCGAGCAAAGCCTTCCTTCTTCGCAGGCTTCGTCGCCACTTTTTTTGCCGCAGGTTTTGCAGCAGGGGCTTTCTTTGCAGCAGGTTTTGCCGCAGGCTTTTTCGCAGCCGTCGCCGTCTTTGCTTTCGGCGCAGCCTTTGCTTTCGTTGCCGTTTCTACGGGCGCAATAAGTTTTTCTACTACTTGAGGATCGGGATTTGCAAGCACGTTACTATTCTCCATGTCAGGCGCAGAAGTTTTCACCTTCGAATAACCGTTGTTTTCCACTCTTTTGATTGCATTTTTACCGATGGGCATATTCCATAATCTCCTTTGCAAGTTTTGTATATTCGACCGCACTGCGGCTCGATTTCTTGAATACGACGACGGGTTTACTGTTGTCCTGCGACCATTCCACCGCACTATCTACACGGATATAGTTCTCAAACAAGCGTGCATTTTCCATTTCTTGGAGCGTTTCCATCGTCTGCTTAAAATATTTTTTTCTTTCATCCGCTTTCGTGACGGCAATCCCGAGAATTTCCAATCTCGGCGCAATATTTTTTGCTTGTTCCACAAATTCAAACATATTCGCCAAGCCAAACAAGCCCCAAGGACTCGCTTCTACGGGAATTAACACGTAGTCGGATGCACACATAATGTTCATAACCCAGCCGCCAAGCGTCGGGGGAGAGTCAATCAAGATATAATCGTAATACCCTTTCGCGCGTACACGCTCCAAGCATTTTTTGAAGACGGTTTCTCTTTGCCATTTCGTAAATAAATCAAATTCGATTGCGCTCATAAGAGAAGTCGAGGGTACGATATCCAAGCCCTTAATGCCCGTTTCCACGATATAATCGGATAAATCTCTCTCGCCTACGATTGCGCGATAGATATTCTTTTCCCCTTTTGCATACTCGTAAGCCTGTTCCTCATCGAAAAAGGAAATGGTGAGATTCAACTGCATATCCCCGTCGATCATCAGCACTTTTTTGCCCGCCAAAGCGAGCGCACAGCCCACGTTGGAGCAGGTCGTCGTTTTACCGCTGCCGCCTTTATTGTTCGCAAATGCGATTACGATTGTTTTGCTCATAATTTCTCCGTTTTTTTATAACAGCCAGGTATCCAACCCCGACTTTTCCTTTGATTTTTTCGGCGCAGGCGTCGGTTTTTTGACCGTTTTCACCCGTTTTTTCACGTCCGAATCGTCCTGCAAATACGCCGCAAGCTCGGGAATTCCTTCCCCCGTAAACGAGCTTACCGCAAAAATCTTTTTGCAGCCGGCAAGCTTTAACCAATTCCGCACCCTTTCTACGTTCGCATCCGGTTTATCAATCCCCGTAATAATACCAATCGCTTCACGATTGACCATACTCGTAAGACAAGGCGAGAAAATAGAATACGGCTCGTTTGCCGACAGTACCAACCCAACAACGTCTGCCTCGTACGCATAGAGCGCCAACGCACCGCTTGTTTCACGGCGTTCGGTGTACTCCCCCGGCGTGTCGATTACAGTGTCGAGATAATTGACGTACTGCGTTTTATAATATTTAATTTCTTCGCCGCGCAAAGCCTGCGTTAGGGTCGTTTTCCCTGCCGCAACTCTGCCAAACAACATGATTTTTTTCATAATGATTAGGTTTTGGTCACGTCGCAACAAATATAATCGAGTTTCTTCACGAAATAATCGCGGATTGCCATGAACGCCGATTCCACCGACGAAACCGAACCCGTAATAATCAGCGTGCCCGTGAATCTATCTACGAACCCGATTTCCGCACCCGAAGACTTCATCGCAATATCCGCCGCAATCACCGCACTTTCGTAAGGAATTACGGTCAAAACGCCGATTGCACTGCGCGTGTAATCAGCTTGGGGATCTAAACCAAGCTTGGTGTAAAGCACTTCACCGGGGTTTGCGATGATGTGACAAAGAGTAATTTGTTTCCCGGGAACGAATTCTTGTATAATTCTCGGGGGCATTTTTTCGTGAATATCCATAGTTCACTCCTAAATGGTTTTTGTAAAATTAAAATTGGTTAATATGCGTCGCCTAAACGTCGGATATGCGAGCAGTTCAAGGCGCGATAAGGGCATCGAACACTAAAACAATAAACTCGTTTATGGTATGTTGTTGAAACGGCGTAGATGCAAGTAAAACAAGGAAAAGTGAGCAGCTCGCAGGACGCGTACTAGACGTACGCAAGCAAGAGCCGCGCAGCTTTGACGCCGTATTACGAAGTAGCTACGTCGTTTAACCGCCGATTTGGCACTTTAAGCCGCTCTCTTCCGCCACTGATAATAAATACTCCATCTTCTCTTGAGAAGGCGGCTCGATACCTTTGAGGGAATAATTGCGCTCCAAGCCAGCGTATTTATCCTGCCCTAAACGGTGGTAGGGCAACAAATGATGCTCTTTAACCCCAGGCAGGGTTGCGGCGAATTTCGAAATCGCACGGATTTCTTCCGCCGTATCATTAAAGCCAGGTACAACGGGCGTGCGGATAATCAACTCCACACCACTCGCCGCAAGCTTTTTGGCATTTTCTAAAATTCGTTCGTTGGGAGCACCCGTGTATTCTTTATGCTTTGCCGAATCCATGTGCTTAATGTCCATCAAGTACAAATCCAAATATGGCAAAATCTTCTCAATCGTTTCGTAGGGTGCGTTGGCAGTCGACTCTACCGCTGTATGTAAGCCATACTCTTGGCAAACACGAAGCAAATCGCGGGCAAAATCAGGTTGACCTAAAATCTCGCCCCCCGAAAGAGTCACACCGCCGCCACTACGCCGATAGAAATTCTCATCTGCAAGAATTTCGGGCATAATTTCGTCCACCGTCACGTCCTTGCCGACTATTTTTTCCTTGCCGTTTTCCATCATCGTTTGGATTTCATAGGACTGCGACTCGGGATTACAGCACCACGCACAACGCATAAAGCAGCCCTTAAAAAAGACAATGGTACGGATTCCCGGTCCGTCGTGGATCGAGAATCTTTGAATATTGAATATTCTACCTTTCGTCTGATAATGGGACATACTTTTTTCCTTTACTTGTTTTTTGATTGAGCTTGTGCGGGGAACGTACTTGCCGTACGTGAGCAAAGTGCGCGGAAATGCAACGCCGTATTATTGTCTAAACGGCATAGATGCGAGCAAGACAAGACGCATTGAGCACGCTGACGGGAACGTACTTGCCGTACGTGAGCAAAGCGCGCGGAAATGCAACGCCGTATTGCGAAGTATATATGCCGTTTAATTAAAAGCCTTGTTCGGTACGATTGATAATATCATCCTGCAAGGAGCGGGACAGGGTCGTGAACAACGCGCTATAGCCTGCAACGCGGACAACCAACGTCTTGTATTTTTCAGGGTTCTTTTGCGCATCCAAAAGGGTTTCACCTGTGACAACGTTAAACTGCATGTGCATGCCCTTTTGATCGAAATAGGAACGAATCAACGCCGCAAATTTCGTAAGACCGCTCATCCCTGCTAATGCAGACGGGTGGAACTTTTGATTCAAAAGCGTACCGTTGCTCGCTATGCCTTGTTCAAGTCTTGACACCGAGTTTGCCGTTGCCGTAGGGCCTTTCACGTCCCTACCCGACGCAGGACCGATACCGTCCGCAATCGGAGTGAAGGCGAGTCTGCCGTCGGGCGTTGCGCCCGTTTGCGCACCAAGAGGGACGTTCGCCGATACGGGGGACAAACCTGCTTGGAAGATACCGCCACGAGGGTTCTTATATTTTTCTACTTCTTTCGTATACGAGTTGCCGACTTCACGTGCAAGCATATCCGCTTCATAAATATCGTTGCCGTATTTCGGGCAAGTCTCGTCAATTAAACGCTTGATTTCACGATATCTTGCCTTCTTGTCGGCAGGAATACCGTTTGCCGTCGTCACTTCGTGATAGATTGCGCGAATTACGCCTTCCGTCACTTCCACGCCTTCCTCTGCCAGCGAGCAAGCCACCTCATTTGTAATTCTTTCCGCCGCGCTACCCGTCACGCCGTAGCCGAAATTCGCTTGGATTGCCTCTTTCAACTCGGACATGGTGACCACCTTTTGATCAAATACGAGCTGTTTGACCGCAAGCAAAGCGTCCGTATTGTTCGCAATACCGAAGCCTTGAGGACCGGTGAAATTGTAGATTGCGCCACCCTCTTGCAAGGATTTACCACGACCGATACAGTCCTCGACCATACAAGATTGGAAGGGCAAGGGACAACGAGTCGCATGAGCGACGTCGATGGCATTGTTTGCGTTTACGAGCAATTTAATGAAATAGCTCTGCTGCGTTTTATAGGCATTGAAAAATTCTTCAAAGCTTTGCATTTGGGTGACGTCGCCCGTTTCAGGCCCGATCTGCACACCCTTATCCACACCGTTCGAGAACACAAGCTCCATCGGACGGCACATATTGAAGAACGCCGCATCGTGCCAACCGTCCGTCTTTGCGCCCTTTTGCGGTTCTACGCAACCGATAATACAATAATCTCTTGCATCTTCGAGCGTAAGCCCACGCGCCATAATGGACGGGATAATCACTTCGTCGTTATAGTAAGCAGGCAAGCCCGTACCCAAACGAGTCAATGCCGCCGCTTTAATCATCAAGGGTTGCGGAGTACCATTCCACACACGAATGGAAATGGAAGGTTGGGGAAGAGGCACGTGCATCGCCGCTTCCAAACACATATACGACAAATCATTCGTCGCATCCATGCCGTGGATATCTTGACCGCCAACGATCAAGTTTTGGAACATACCGTAGCCTGCAAAGCCGTCCGCCGAACCAGCGTCACGTACTTTATTGATGTCGTTGAGCTTCACCCAAATACAATCGATAAGCTCTTGCGCTTGTTCAAGCGTGAGTTTTCCTTCGTCGATATCTTTCTTATAGAAGGGGTACATGTATTGATCGAAACGTCCAGGCGAGATGGAGTGACCGCTCGATTCCACCTGCAACAAAAGCTGTACAAACCAGAAGGATTGACAAGCTTCATGGAAATCTCTCGCCCCAAATTCGGGTACGTGCATACAGTTTTTCGCAATTTTTTCAAGCTCCGCTTTGCGTTCTGCATCACGTTCCTTGCTCGCCATTTCCTTGGCAAGCTTGGCGTATCTTCTCGCATATTCCACCACCGCTTCGCACGATTCGATTACGGCGTGAAGGAAATTGCTTCTTTGCACGTATTCGGGATCAGAAACGTCGAGCTTATCAAGCGCCGACAGCGCTTCCGCCATAATGCCGCGGTAGCCTTGCTTTAATACTTTTTCATAGTTGACGTTTACGTGACCGATACCATTATAAAAATAGTTGCCGGGCGTGAACATACCGTGCGTAATGAACGCTTCATACGCTTCGGGCGCCATATTCGCTTTCGCAAGGTCGCTATTCGTCTTCCCCTTCCAATAGGGATATGCGCCGCGGAGCTCTTCCTTCGTCTTTTCGCTAATGAAGAAGGGGTCCGCCGCACGAGTTGCCACCGTATCGAATTCCGCTTCCAACCATTCATAGGAATATTCAGGGAATACCTGACAACCGCGCGGAGCGATCGTTGCACTACCGACCACGAGTTCGTTATCACGAATCACGATGGGGATATTGCGCAAAATATGCGCAAACGCCGCACTTCTACGCAAGATGATGGGCAACGCTTCCGTTTGCTTATAGCTTTCCGTCACCAACAGCCCGCGTGCGGACTCGATTTCGGGCATTTTTTCATAGAGCGCATTGACTAATTTTTCTATTCTTGCGCTTTTTTCAATGACAAATTTGATGTTTTCCATACTCATTTACACCTTTCATCGCATACCTGCCCTGCGCATTTGCGCAAAACAGGAAAATTTTTAGAGCTGATTCCAAAGATCTGCGTGGGGAGCTGCAATCACCGAAGTGGACGAGAGTTGACCGCTCGTAATCGCATAGTTTGCGCCAGCTTCCACCGCCGCCGTCACGTCCCCGACTTCGCCCGTGAGCATAATCACGCCCTTGCCGCCCATACCGCGCGATACGCGAAGATCGAAAATTTCCACTCTCGCCGTCTTGACTGCGATATCCGCCGCTTTGATGGTCGTTGCTGCCGAATACGTTTCGATAAGCCCAAGCGAGCCCTTTCTTTCGCTCGTTTGCGTACCAAAAAGCGCCTTGATGACTTGTTCGTCGATGCGGCCCATAATCGAGCTATCGATAATGTATCCTTCAAACTTTGCTTGGACGTGACTGACTGCCGCCGTCACGTTCGAAATCGAGCCCGTCAAAATGATTTCATATTTACCAGGGCAGGAAGGATGCGCCGCAATCAGCTCTACGCCTGCGCTCTTGAGCGCCGCGTCCGTTGCTTCCACACCTTTGGGAATACTCTTTAATTCTATTACACCGATTGCTTTAAACATTACGTTTCATCCTTTTCTATAATAATTCTATCGCCATATACGCTTACTTTGCCTGCGATGGACGCATATTGAGGAAGGGAAAGTCCTTCCGCCGCTTCCGCAATTTTATCGCCCTTGTTTACGTACGTCCCGTCTTCTACGCAAGGCACGCTCGGCGCACCAATGTGTTGACGGAGCAAAATTTCCACTCTTGCATAGCTCGTTTGCTCGCCGATATATTTTCCGACCTTATCAAACCTTGCCACACCGAGTATATTCGCCCAACGCTCGGACGGAACCATTCGCCATTCCCTTTCCTGCGCAGGGGAAACGTCTTCCTTACCCACGTAGCGCAGCTTGTTTTTCGCAAGGAGCGCTTTGTACTCGTTGATCACCGCTTTCGGCGAAATGCCTTGGCAACAAGCCAACGATTCACAGATACCGCAGCCGCAACAAAGGGTCGCGGAAAGCACCATTTCAGGGAGCACGGTTGCAGCGCCCTTCGCTGTGCGCACCATTTTATGCGGCTCGAGCGGATACCCTAAAAGATGTCTTGGACACATATCCGTACAGCGAGTACATTGACAGCACGCCGTTTCCGCCCTTGCGATCGACTTATCGCCGTCCAAGAATTTGGACTGCGCTGCCTCGCAATTTTCGGGCAGTATCAAAAGCCCTTTCGTGGTTTTTGTGACCACCGCGCTGTCAGGATCTATCACCTTACCCATCGAAGGACCGCCGTCTAAAACGATATGCCCTTCGGGGATTATGATCGAATTTTTGTCGAAAAGCTCCGATACGGTCACGCCGATAGGAACTTTCACCACGATCGCCTCAGGGATATTCCCTGCAATCGTGAGATATTTTTCCGTGAGATTTGTCCCACGCTTTAATTTCACCGCAATATTGTAGAAGGTTTCTACGTTCAAAACGATCACCCCTGCGGTGATGGGGAGATTCCCGGGCCGTACCACACGCCCCGTCGCCTGATAAATCAAGCTAATTTCGTCGCCCATAGGATATACGTCGGGCAACGTTTTCAAGATAATTCTATCCGCAAGCTTCGTTCCGTCTTTCAGCTTTAAGCGGACCGCCGTATGCTCTTTTACACACAAGAGTGCGCAAGGGATTTTCGCATAGTCAAGCACCGCTTGAATCCCCGAAAGCACCGTCGGCATTTCCTTTTGAAGAAGAACGTAGTCGGTATAGAGCAAGGGCTCGCATTCCGCGCCGTTTACGACAAGCGTATCCGCCCCGTCCGCCAATTTTGCGTACGAGGGAAAACCTGCGCCACCTGCGCCGACTATTCCGGATTCTTTCATCAATTCTTTTAAGTCCATAATAACAATAACCTGTTTTAATAAGGTAAACCCAACGCTTTGCGGTTAATTGCCACCATAAAACGTTGAAGATGCGAGCAGTTCAATACGCTGCGAGCACTTTGATGGGTATATACTAACCGTATGCAACCGAAAAGCACAAAGCCACAACGCCGAAATGCAACGCATATACGGCGTTTTAGTAATCGACGATACCTACAATTACCGCATCGCAAGGCGCATTCGTGTTCAAAAGCGCAAGACGTGCGGAGCTACCCGTCGTGATGAGCACCGTTTCGCCGATACCAGCGCCAACGCTGTCCACAGCGATCAAAAATTCGCCCGTGAGTTCGCCGTTTTTCATAATTTCCACTTCCATAAATTTCGAACCGACCAAAGATTCCTGTTTTCTCGTGGAAACGATGTGTCCTCTGATAATACCTCTTAACATACTATTACTCCTTTACAACCTTGACTTTCGAGCCGTTGCCAATTCCGACTGCGTTTGCATCGTCCGTATCCACGTGCATTTCCAAACGGAAATCCTTATGCACGCGTACTTGTACGTCATACCAACGAGTACGACGCTTTCCGTCCACGTCCACCGTCACGTAATCGCCGTCCTTCACACCAAACGCCGCGCCATCCGCAGGCGACATGTGGATATGTCTATTCGCAATAATACAGCCTTCCTTGAGTTGAACAACCCCTTTCGGCCCGATAATCGTCACGGGAGCAGAGCCTTCCGTCTTACCCGATTCTCTTACGGGGGGCTTAACCTTCAACACGTAGGAATCCGTTGCGGAAATTTCCACCTGCGATTTACCACGAAGAGGGCCTAAAACACGTACGTTTTCGATAGGACGCATTGCAGGTCCAATCAACGTCAGCGTTTCTTTACAAGCGTACTGACCCGGTTGAGAAAGATCCTTCATCGGGGTAAGCTCATAGCCTGCGCCAAAAAGGGTTTCCAAATCCGCTTTATTCAAATGAATATGCCGATTCGATACGCCCACAGGCACTTCGCCGTTTGCATTCGAAGAGGTGGGAAGATCATTCCCATCTATATTCGCAAGTACTTTTTTTACCAATTCCGCAATTTGCGCATTAGAAAATTCCATATTCTTTCCTTCCAAAATTGTTTTTTGCTACTTTTGCCAAGCATAAAGGCGCGTACGCGCGCGTACACAAGGCGTTTTTCATAGATTTTTGCGGAATACCTTCCGCATTATTTTGAAAAAACTTCCCCGTATTGCCCGCCCACAAGGCGGGCAATACGGTTATTTCCATTCGATTAAAATGCTAAATGCTTTTAATTATTTGATGGAGGGAAGAAGTTTTTCAACGTCCATGTGGGGACGAGGGATTACGTGCGTAGCGATAACTTCGCCAAGAGCCGTAGCGGCTGCCGTACCTGCTTCTACTGCTGCCTTAACTGCGCCAACGTCGCCACGAACCATAACGCTTACCAAACCGCTACCGATCTTTTCGCTGCCGATAAGGACAACGTTTGCTGCCTTTACCATTGCATCTGCTGCTTCGATCGCTGCTAC